>VGYV01000181.1 GCA_016872855.1 Planctomycetota bacterium | reverse complement strand
GCGATCGCCAGATTTGCGTTGACCTATGTCCCGAGCTCATGATGGTCACGAGGAATCCGTAATCCGTAATTCGTAATCCGTAACAAGACGAAGAGAAGACCCCGTGATGGGGCTTTCTTCTGGCTTTGTCTGGTTACGGATTACGGATTACGCATTACGGGTTGTGATCACCACGACCGTTGATTAGCGGAGTAACCTTGATGTCGAAGAAGCGTTCCATTGCCAGGATCGGCATCATCGGCGGCGGGAAGTTTGGGGAGATGCACCTCCGCGCCTTCACGCAACTGGAGCGCGACGGGCAGGCCAAGCTGGTGGCGCTGTGCGACATCAATGAGGAGCTGCTCGCCAAACGCCACAGGGAGTACGGCGTCAAGGGCTACACCGATTACGCCGAGATGCTGGCGAAGGAGGACCTCGATGGCGTAACCGTGGTGACGCCGGACCACCTTCACCGCCGCTTTGTCGTCGGTTGCCTCAAGGCGGGCAAGCACGTGCTGGTGGAGAAGCCGCTCGACGTTACGGTGGAGGGCTGCGACGAGATGATCGCCGAGGCGGACAAGGCGGGCCGAATCCTCCAGGTGGACTTCCACAAGCGGTTCGACCCCTATCACCGCCAACTGGCCGCCCGCGTGGCCGCGGGCGCCATCGGCAACCCCCTCTACGGCTACGCCTGGATGGAGGACCGCATCGAGGTGCCGCGCGACTGGTTCCCCCACTGGGCGCCGCAAAGCTCCCCCTTCTGGTTCCTCGGCGTGCACATGGTGGACCTCATTCGCTTCTGCACGCGGGCGAAGGGCGTGAGCGTGTTCGCCAGCGGCGCCAAGAAGAAGCTCGCCAGCCTGGGCATTGACGCCTGGGACTGCGTGAACGCCCGCATCGTGTTCGATGACGGCTCGACGTTCGCCGTGGACACCTCGTGGGTACTGCCCGACCGCTTCGAGGCGGTGGTGAACCAGGGCATCCGCATCGTGGGCACGGAGGGGGCGATCGAGGTGGACTCCCAGAACCGCGGCGCCGAGGCCTGCACCGCCGCCGAGGGCCAGCAGACCTGGAACCTCGGCTTCTTCCTCGAAGAACGCGACAAGGACGGCTCGACACGCTGGAGCGGCTACGGAATCGAGTCCATCGCCGACTTCGCGCATAACGTCAACTTCCTCCTCCGGGGCGGCTCGCTGGAGCAGCTTGCGGGCAAGTTCGTGGACGGCCGCGAGGCCCGCGAGGCCACGAAGATTGCGGTGGCCGCCCACGAGAGCCTGGCGACGGGCAAGCTTGTGGCGTGTTCTGCCTGAGACTGCGCCGGACGCGTGACGCGTGACGCGTGACGGGAACAGCGTGGGGTGACCTGCTTTGGACAATCGGCAATCGGCAATCGGCAATCGGCAATCCACCAGACGCCGGCTTCGCTCCCTCCTCACCCACGCCTTCCTCATTGCGGGCGCGGTGGTCGTGGCCTTTCCGTTCCTGTGGATGGTGCTGACCGCGCTGAAGAGCGAGCGGGAGGCGCGGGGCATGCCCACGCTTCTGCCGTCGGGCTGGCCGTGGGAGTGGCACTGGGGCAACTTCGCGCGGGCCTGGCGCGAGATGGAGCCGCCCTTCGGCACCTGCTTCCTCAACACCCTAATCGTGTCTGTGGCCGTGACCGCGGCGGTCGTCGTCACGTCGCTGCTGGCGGGCTATGCCTTCGCCCGCATCAACTTCGTCGGCAGGCGGGCGCTCTTCGTCGTCTTCCTCGCCACCATGATGGTGCCGTTCGAGGTCGTGCTGGTGCCGAACTACATGCTTGTCACGAGCGCGAGACGGGCGCTGGGCCTGGAGGGCACGACGGTTGGGGCCTTCGCCGCGCTCATCGTGCCCTGGTGCGCCAACGTCTTCTCGATCTTCCTGGTGACGCAGTTCTTCCGGCAGATGCCGCAGGACTACTACGACGCGGCGGTGCTCGACGGCTGCGGCCACTGGCAGTTCGTCTGGCGCATTGGCATGCCGATGGTGGCCCCGGCCCTCGTCACCGCCGGGCTGTTCAGCTTCCTGGGGAGCTGGAACGCGCTTCTCTGGCCCCTGGTGGTGAACAACCCAGGCGAGGCGGACGTGCTTCAGGTGGCCCTGAGCCGCATGGTGCGCGACGAGCAGGAGGGCTTCAACCTCCTGATGGCCGCGTCCACCTTCACCATTCTTCCCATCGTCTTCCTCTACCTGGCCGCCCAGCGGCGCTTCATCGAGGGAGTGACCGGCACAGGCCTGAAGGGGTAGCGCGTGCCGTCGAAGTCGTGAGACTGTTTGGAGTCCCGCCTTTAGGCGGTCTTGCTCCTTCGAGCCGCCCGAGGGGGGGACTCCGAGCAGGGGGTGGTTCATTGGGCGGGTTCTGGGCAATACGCCCAGCCGCCGTGTCTCAGGAGCGCTCCAGAAAGGGCGACAGCTATGACAGCAAAGCGTGTGGCGTGGTGGTGGGTGCTGGCGACGGGCGCAGCTTCCCTGTTCTCGACCGTGCCCGTCCTCGCGGCGGATGCGTCGGCGGAGTACGAAGCGCGCGCGGCCAAGCTGGCCGATGGTGACGCCAAAGGCTGGCTCGCCTTGGCCGATTTCGCTGAGGAGCATCTGCTGTTGCCACAGCGGGAGGCCGCGCTGCGCAAGGTGGTCGCGGTCGCGCCCGACCACGCGGAGGCCCGTCGCCGCCTCGACGAGGTGAAGGTGGGCGGCGAATGGGTCTCGGGCGCCGAGGCCGATGCCCGCGCGGGCAAGGAGCACGAGGGGAAGGGCGAGGTGTTCTATGGCAAGGCCTGGGTCTCGGCGGCGGCTGCGGGCCGCCTGCGGGCCGCCGACCGCGGCCGCTTCGCCTGGCCCATCCAGACGCGCGTGGACGCTCCTCCCTACTGCGCCGTCTACAGCGCCGTGGGCTACGCCGAGGCCCGCGCCGTGGCCGTGGTGGTCCACCGGGTCACGACGGGCTACGAGGCGGTCTTCGGCAAGGGCCGCAAGCTCACCACCTTCGCCCCCTTCCCAGTCCACCTCTTCGGCTCGGCCGACGTGTTTGCCAGGGAGTTCAAGCGGATGGGGAAGCTCTCGGGCGACGTGCCCAAGGGCTTCGCCGGCTCCTACACCCCGACGGTGAAGATGATGTTCCTCTCGACCGACATTGGCTCGCCCGGCTGGAACCAGGAGGCGCTGCTGCACACAGTGGCCCACGAGACGCTGCACGCGCTCGACGAGTTGGCGGCGGGCATCTCGCTGAGCGCGGTGCCGACCTGGATCGCCGAGGGCCGCGCGATCTACTCCCAGTACTCGCTCGTCGGCAGGCAGTGGATCCCCGGCGCCCTCAACGTCAGCGGCACCGATGGCCGAGGGCAGGAGGTCGAGAAGGCCTACAAGACCGCGTCACTGGAGAGGCTCCTCGGCCTCGACCAGAAGGCATTCATGCAGAACGCCGCCGCGAACTACGCCGTGGCCTGGAGCTTCACCCACTTCCTCCTGCACGGCAAGGAGGGCAAGCACCGCGACCGCTTCCTCCGCTTCCTCGCCGGCTGCCCGGCGCGCAGCTCGGCCAAGGACTTCGAGCGCATCGTCGGGAAGGTGGCGGAGCTTGAGGCGCCCTACAAGGAGTACGTCGAAACCCTCTTCCTCCCCGCCGTCAAGGCCTCGGTCAACGCCGACCGCAAGGCCAAGGGGCTGCCCGGGGAGTGGAAGTAGCTTCTGTTGCGGAAAGCCAATTGGCGCAACGAAGACTGCCTGAAGGCAGGACTCCAAACGGGTTCTTCCCCTGTTCGGAGTCCTGGCTTCAGCCAGTCTTGGCTTTCCGCAACAGAAACGAAGTAGCTTCTGTTGCGGAAAGCCAATTGGCGCAACGAAGACTGCCTGAAGGCAGGACTCCAAACGGGTTCTTCCCCTGTTCGGAGTCCTGGCTTCAGCCAGTCTCCGCTTTCCGCAACAGGGACTACTTCTCGCCCATCCGGCGGAGCTGGACTCGCGCGATGCTGTAGGCTTTGGAGTCCGGGTCGGCGACGCGGACGATCTCGTTGTACTGCTCGGCTGCCTCCTGCTTGCGCCCCTGTTCGAGGAGGAGCTCGGCGAACTGGAGGCGCCACTGGCAGACGTAGGCGGGCGAGGTCTTGGTGGCGATGGCCCTCTGGTAGTGGGCGACGGCGCCCGCGATGTCCTTCTTCGAGACCAGGACGCGCGCGATGCCGGCCTGAATCACCCCCCGGTAGTAAGCGGCGGAGGAAGCGTCGGCGGGGAGCGCCTTCTCGGCCTCGGCGTACTGGCGCAGCGCGTCGTCGTAGCGGTCGGCGCGATGGTAGGCCGACGCGAGGGACTCGCGGGCCGTGTAGAGCGTGGGCTGGAGCGCGACCGCGCGCTCGAGGAGGCGGATGGCGTTCGCCGCCTCGCCGTGCCCCAGGCACACCGTGGCCACGTAGTAGTGCACCAGGCCCCGCCCGCCCGCCGCCTTCTCACAGACCTTGTAGACCTCCTCGAAGCGGTCCGCCTGGGTGAGGAACGCGACGAGCTGGGTGTACCGCGGATACTCAGAGGGGGCTGCCTGGACGAGTTTGTCGAGGGCCGAGGCCAGGGCGGCCAGGAACTTCTCCCTGCTCGCGGGGTCGAGGGCGCCGGCGCGCCCGCTGGCGAGCTTGCGGACCTCCTCGTAGAACTGTCCCAGCTCGGTCGGGGTGACGGCCTCGCTCTGGAGGGTCTCGACGGCCTGTGCAACCGTGGCCGCCGCCTTCGCAGGCTCCTTGTCCCCTATCTGAACGTGGAGCAGCTCCGTGTAGTTGCCCAGCTTGCCAGGGTTCGCCTTGATCCGCTCCAGGTAGAGCCGCTCCAGCCCGGAGTCGAGGCGGACCGTGATGTGGCGGGTCTCGCCATCCTTCAGCTCGACGTGCTGCGTGAAGGGCTGGAAGAGGGGTTCCTTGAGGACGCGGAGGGTGTGTGGGCCGGCTTCGATGCCTCTGATCTCGATGGGGGCAGTGCCGCGGCGCTCCTCGTCGAGGAACACCACGGCGCCCTCCGGGTCGCACTCGACGATCAGGGCGGCCAGTTGCACGCGCTGGAGCGTGTAGGCCACCTCGGACCGCGTCGCAGGGTCCACCTCCTCGTGGTGGGGCTTGTAGCCGCGGCGCACCACGCGCACGCGGTGCGGGCCGGGCGCCACTTGGGCGCGGACCGGCGTCTGGCCGGCCAACTCGTCGTCAATGTAGACGTCGGCCCCCTCCGGTGTGGAACTCACCTGGAGGGGCACGGTGGGGGTCTTGGGGCGGAGCAGGCGCCCGCGCAGCGTGGGTGAGAGAGCGAAGGCCGCGGCCGCGGCCAGCACCGCCAGGGCCAGGAGGAACAGGATGCCCCGCACCAGTGCCCTGCGGCCTGGGTGGGCGGGGGTCTGGGTCTCCACTGTGTCGCGGCTGCGGAGGTCTTCCACAGGGAGAGGACTCCTGGGCTAGCGGTCGGCGTAGCCGCAACCGTCCCGGTTGCGGTCGGCAAGCGGGACGCTTGCCGCTACCCCTGCCGCGTGGCATTATATCAGAAATCCTCTTTCGGCGCGCCACCTTTCTTTGCCGGCTCGGGTGGGGCGGGCGGGGCGGCCAGGCCCTTGCCGCCCATGCGGGCGAGGTCGCCCTCGTCGTCGTTCTTCCGCTCGTCGCGGAACTCTTCGGACCGGAAGCGGTAGAGGACGGCCTTGAGGCGCTCGACCTCGCCGGGCTCCTGGCTCTTGAGGGCGGCGGCCCAGGCGGGCGGGTCGAACTGCTCGATGGGGATGTTGGGCCGGTGGTCGGGGCCGAGGCTCACGACGATCCAGGCGTCCGGCGGCTTGCCGTCGAGGCCGGGGCGCCCGCGGCTGTAGCGGTACGGCTGGGCGGGCACGAAGCGGTCGTTCCCCAGGTTCGGCAGGAAGCCGGGCACGAGCTGTTCGAGGCTCTCCGGGTATTCCCCCTGCTTGGCGCGGTAGGCCTCGAGCGCCTTGCCGATCTGGTCGAAGTCGCCTTCCACGCGGCGGGCGATGGTGGCGTTGCCCCGGTCGAGCATCACCAGGGCCGCGGCGAGAGTTCCCACAGTCCCAATGTCCGATTGCGCCTCGAACGCGATGCCCTGCGGGGTGCGGGCCAGGGTGGCGCGGTAGCCGTGGAGGCCGCCGAGTATCTTGTCGGCCTCGGGCAGTAGCCGCTTCCCCGCCTCCGGCAGCTCCTCGCGGATGCACGCGAGGAGGGCGGTGAGGAGCCCGGCGTCGTTGACCTGGAGGCAGGCGTGTGCCTCGGGGCCGGGCTTGGCGCCGGCAAACGTCTTCCCCTCCTTTGCCGCGGTGAGGGCCGCGGTGAGGGGCTCAGGGCGGAGGGAGAACAGCGCCGTGTCGCCCACGATGGCGAGTGAGGGGCGCACCTCGGGGTTCTGGGGGGTGCGGAAGGCGGAGATGGCGGCGCCCTCGTGCTCGATGGTGGTGCGCTGGACGCCCTTCTCATAGAGCTGCTGGTTGGCGGCAATGCGGTCGGCCGTGGCCTTCAGCGTCGCCGCGTCGCGCAGCCGCGCGCCGATCAGGAGCGGCACCTCCTGCGGCTTCGGCTGCCGCCCGCTGCCGTGGAACGAGCGGAGCTGCGACAGGTCGAGCGCCACGAACATCTCGTCGCCCAACGTGTCGGCGATGGCCGTCTTGGGGTGGAAGCCGAACTGCTTCTCGACGTGGGTCGCCACCGTCTCAAGCCAGTCCACGCCTGGGGCGCCGCGGAGCTGCTCGATGAGGGTGCGGAGCCTTGCCCACAGCCCCACGTCGCGCAGGGAGAGCGAGAGGACGGCCGAGTAGCCCTGCGGCACGTGCTTGCCCGCGCCGAGCGGGGCGGGCGGGCCTTCGGTGAGGACGCGCAGGAGGCCGGTCGGCGGGCCTTCGAGGGCGACGAAGAGGCGCTCGCGGAGCTGCCGCCCATTGAAGTCGAACGCAAGCCCCGCCGCCTGGGCCCTCGCCACGCCGATGCCCTGGAGCGGCCTGACCTGTGTGGGGTCAACGCCCGGCGCCAGGCGCTCGAGCAGCGCCCGCACGTTGACGTAGAGCGTCAATGCGGCGGCGGGTCTGCCCAATCCCTCCCGCACGGCCTGATAGCTTGGGGTCGCCCCCAGGCGGGGGGCGTCGCCCACCTGTGAGGAAAGGAGGGCGTTCACCCCCTCGCGGCCCCCGACCACCAGCACCTCCTGGCAGAACGCAAAGGCCAGGTGGCCGCCCCGGGGCAGCTTCAGCTCGTGGACGGCGGCGCCGAGATGCTCGCGCTTCGTGAGAGCCAGTCTCCCATTGAGCATCGAGAGCACCTGGAACTGCCCCAGGAGCGTGGCCTCGAGCTTCTTCGCGTCCGCCGCCTCGACGAGGAGGACGACGGGCACGCGCCCCCTCAGGTCGGCGCGGTCCTTGAAGTCCAGCAGCGCCACCCCCGCGTTCTGGCCGAGGCAGGCGCCCAACTCGTCGCCGGGCAGCCCCGCGAAGAGAGCCGAGGCGAACTCGGCTCCCGCCCCCGCCACCGTGCGCAGGTAGCGGAGGAGTTGCGACGCCTGAATGGCCTCGGCCAGAGCGCTCTGGCCGAACGCCGCACGGAGCTTGCCCAGCTCCGTCACCTGCACCAGCGCCACCGCGTCGGCCGGCACCAGCCGTTCGACGGGCGACAAGGGGGCCGCCCCCTCGCCGCCCCAGGCCACTGCCGCCAAACCCAGACACGCCAACACCGCCATCGCTCGCCTGCCCATCGGACCTGCCCTTTCGTTGTCCAGTGCCTCCCTGCCACACAATACACCGCGCCCTGCCCAAAGGTTACAGCCCAGCCAGGTGGACGCGAGTCCCGTGCTCCCGCTCCGCGGGAAGCCAAAGCGGGGACTTCGTCCCCGCACTCCAAATGCGCCTCACAGCGATGCGGGAGGGTTTGGAGTGCGGCATCGCAGATGCCGCTTTGGGTCTCAGCGGAGCGATGCACCCGCACCGGAGCCCTGAGTCGAGCGCCGGCTGGGCGCCAGTGGCAGGGTGCAATAACGGATTTGCGCGCCGAAGCGGGCGTTCCTGTTCGTAGTTCGGCCTTCAGGCGGTCTTCAGGGCTGCCAGGGCGGACAGAAGAGCCGCGTAAACGCCGAACTACGAACGACGGCGGGCGGCGCACAAATCCGTTACTGCACCCCCAGTGGCATTCCATCTTGACGCGCATCCCCCTGCGGCGTAAGATGCACGTCCACACGGGAGCCAGGGGATGGCGATGACGGGGCGGGAGAAGGTCGAAGCAGCGCTCTCGGAACGTGGCACGGCGGAATGCCCCGCCGTGATCTGCTATGAGGGCATCTACGTCCGCGACCACTGGGCGGAGCTCACCGAATACCCCTGGTGGTTCGCGTCCGAGCCCGACCTCGAGCGCCAGCTCCTCTGGCGCCGCCCGGCCATCGGGCGCACGGGGCTCGACTGGTTCGAGCTGCCCTCGTGCCACACCCGCGAGGAACGCGAGACATTGGTGGTCGAGACCCGCCGTGACGGCGCCGCCCTGGTGAACCGCCAAACGGGCGAGGTCCGCCCCCTCCAACAGCCCCGCATCGGCGGATGGGCGCCCGAGGGGGGACTCCACTCCGTTCGCACGGCCCGCCTGCCGGAGACGATTGAGGAGGTGGATGCGGCGATTCCCGCCGCCGCGCCCTTCGACGCCAAGGCGTTCGCCGCGGAGGGGAGGGCGGACCTCGCGCGGGCGCTCCTCGCCGAGTTCGGCTCCGAGCTCTTCCCCATCCGCTCCGTCGGCTCGCCGCTTTGGGAGTGCTACGGCCTGTGGGGCTTCGAGGGCATGATGCTCCTCGTCGCCTCGCGGCCCGACCTGGTCCGCCGCGCCTGCGAGCGCCACGTCGCGCGTTCCATCCGCTCCGTGCGGGCCTCTGCCGCCCTCGGCGCCGCCGGCATCTGGCTCGAAGACTCCTTCACCGACCTGGTCAGCCCCGCCGCCTTCGCGGACCTCAATCTCCCCTTCCTCCAGCAACTCGTCGCCGCCATCCGCGAGGCCGGGATGAAGAGCATCTACTACTACTGCGGCAACCCAGCCGACCGCTGGGACCTCCTTCTCGCCACGGGCGCCGACGCCTTGAGCCTCGAGGAGAGCAAGAAAGGCTTCGTGATAGACATCGAGGAGGCCGTCGCCCGTGCCGCCGGCCGCTGCGCCGTCCTGGGCAATCTGGACGCCATTCACCTCCTGCCGAACGCCTCCGAGGGCGATTTGCGTGCGGAGATCGCCCGCCAACTGGCCGCCGGCCGCCGCAACCGCGGCCGCTTCCTCATGAGCATCGGCAGCCCAGTCACGCCAGGGACCCCCGTGGCGCGGGTGAGGCGGTATTGTGAGATGGTCAGGGAACTGGGCGCGGGAGGCGCGTGACGCGTGACCCGTGACGCGTGACAAGGGCAGGGCAGTCGCCTCTCGCCCCTACGCTCTGCGTGGGGACGAGGCGATGGCCGCCGCTCCGCGGCGATGAGTGGACGCGGAGCGTCCCCCGTTGCGTCCCCACGCGGAGCGTTGGGACGAGGGAGTACGTCCCGACGCGGAGCATCGGGACGAGACGGGGACCAGTCCGGCGCTCGGGATGGCCCCGCTCAGGCGCTGCGCCGGCGGGCGATGAGGGCGCGGACCTCGGGGGCGAGGTCGTTCGGCACGGCCATCATCGTGATGCCCTGCTGCTGCATCGCCGCCTCGATCTCGGCGAACTGCTCGTCCTCGGACTGGCTCTCGTAGTGTGCGATCACCTCGCGCACGCGCTTCTCATCCCAGCCTGGCGGGAACTTCTGCTTGCTCATCGTCCCTTCCTCCGTTGCCGTCGGCGGTACGCGGCCTTCGCCTTGCCGTGGAGTTCGTAGGCCGTGACCACAAACACGCTCTCGCGGTCCTCGTCCGGCACGTAGATGACCTGCAAGAACCGCCCGGCCGCGGTCTGCCCGAGCTTCATCCGCGCCCCCTTGGCCGCGGGCAGGTCCTCGCCCGGTCCGTGGAGAACCTCGATGGCCTCTTGCTCCGTAGTGCCGTGGGTCCATATGTGCGGCAGCCCCGTCTCGGGGTCCTCGTAGAAGCGGAACCGCATGTCACACGCGCTCCTACTGGACTCCGCGGCGCCCGTCCTCATGAGCGGGCAGCCAGGCGACCGACCACCGAGTCCAGTATACCACCCTTTCGGGGGGTGGCGCAAGCCGAGTGTTGGCCAGGTCGCGAGCTCTGTGGAATTGAGTAAAGTGGCCCCAGAACTGAGGCGTGAGCGTCTCGGACGCACCAGGGCACGCCCCGAGCGCACCAGGGTCCGCCCCGAGCACATCTGAACTCCGACGCCGGCGCGTGAGCAGGATTCCACACCTGTACAGGTGTGGAATGATTCCGGCATGGTCCGTTCTCGACTCGGGGTTGCCTGCGCGCTCGTGCCTCAGCAGCAATGGACCAGGATTCCACACGTGTACAGGTGTGGAATGACTTGGGCGCGGTCCGTTCTCGACAGGGGGTTGCCTGCGCGCTCGTGCCTGAGCGGCAGTGGAGCAGGATTCCACACCTGTACAGGTGTGGAATGATTTGGGCATGACCCGTTCCCGGCTCTGGGGTTGCCTGCGCGCTGGTGCCTCAGCGGCAGTGGAGCAGGATTTCACACCTGTACAGGTGTGGAATGGTTTGGGCATGACCCGTTCCCGGCTCTGGGGTTGCCTGCGCGCTGGTGCCTCAGCGGCAGTGGAGCAGGATTCCACACCTGTACAGGTGTGGAATCCTGGTTCCCGGGCATGACACGGAGCATCGGGACGAGAAGGGGAAGGGGCCGACGACCAGCCCGAGCGCCTGGCCGCCATGTCCGCCGAACTCACGCTCCCCCACCCCTCGTCCCCACGCTCCCGCGTGGGGACGCACTGTCCCGGACGCTCCGGCGTCCCTGCCGGGCGTCAGGCCCAAAGTAAGGGGAAGGCCGACGCCGAAGCGTTCTGGAGTTACTCACTTGCCCAGACCGGCTAGAACTGCACGAAGGCGAAGGTGCCAGTCAGCCTCAGGGGTTCCCGTTGGCCAGAAGACGCGTGCGCCAGAAGCATCATGCGGGTGTCGGGGTCATAGCACCCGGTGCCGAGCGTTGCCCCTGCCTCATCGAGGATGGGGAACGAACCGGGGCCGGAGTGGGCAAAACACGACACGGCCTCGGCCAGGCCCCGAGCGAGGAGTTCGCCCTCCACATCCTTCTGCGACTGCACATCGAATTCCATGTCGACCCCGCGCGATGTCATGCGACCGCGCATCTTCGCGTTTCGCCAGTTCATGTCAGCTTCCTTTCAGAACCAATGGAGACCGGGGACACATCAGTTTGCCCTTCGCGGCTGTCGGCGAGGGCATTTTCGATGGCCTCGCGGACGCAGGTTTCGTGGATGAGGTCATCCCACGTCGCGCTGTCGGGCATCTTGTCCACGATGATAGGGCGGGGGAAGGGGGATGTCAAGGGGAAAAGCGGTGTTGGGGGGAGAGAAGAAGGGAAGGCAAAATGATTGAGGGGCAAAATGATGGGAGAAGAAGGGGATTGGGAGGCGGGCAGCCGGGTCTGGCCGAATCACTTTGCCTGAACGGGGTTCGGTCGTCGGGCGAAGAGGGGAGAGGAGCTACCACGGATTGCTCGGATTGCACGGATGGGCGAAGGCCGCCTGAAGGCGGCCCTCCGAACGGCTCTGCCCGCTATCTGTATCACCCCTGTGGGGGGGAAAGTGATGCAGATAGGCAGGAACGGCTCCGGAAGCCCCCGAATCGCCAAAGCGCCATACTTGATCATCCCTGTGGGGGGGAAAGTGATCAAGTATGGTGGGAAAGGCCGTAGGCGCCGCCGGATCGCCAAAGCGCCATACTGGATCACTCCAGGAGATGATCAAGTATGGCGGCCGGGCAGCGGAAGAAAATGGTGCCAGATTGGAAGAGATCTTCATCGCCGCAAGGGCAAGGGTGGCAAGACCTTGTGGAGTGCCGCGCGCCGCGAAGAGAATTCACCCGCCCATTGTGGGGGGGAAAATTCGTTGTACATGGGGGAGGAAGCGTGTGGCAGAGGGCACAGGGGAGGAGACAGAGGACAGTGGACAGAGGGCAGTGGACAGTGGACAGCAGGCGGGGCGCCGCCCCCCCGCCCCCAGGGGCGGCGCGTGGCGCAATGTTGAGCCACTTTGAGCCACTTTGGGCTGGACCGCCCCGGACGGGCGAGAAACGGCCAAAGGGCGATTGAGCCACATTGAGCCACATTGAGCCACTTTGGCGGCGTGGGCAACGTGGCGCGGGGGGCTATTCGTGGCGTAGGGCTTCGATGGGGTCCATGACGGCGGCGCGGTAGGCGGGGTAGATGCCGAAGATGAGGCCGACGGCCAGGGAGATTGAGAAGGCGAGGACGCAGGAGCCAGGGGTGACGATGGTGAGCATGCCGGCAAAGCGGGTGACTAGCCAGGGTGCGAGGAGGCCGAGGCCGACGCCAAGGACGCCGCCAGTGGAGGAGATGAGGGTGGTCTCGGTGAGGAATTGGGCGATGATGTCGCGGCGGCGCGCGCCCAGGGCGCGGCGGATGCCGATCTCGCGGGTGCGCTCGGTGACGGTGGCGAGCATGATGTTCATGATGCCTATGCCGCCGACGATGAGGGAGATGGCGGCGATGAAGCCGAGGACGAGGTTGAACATGCGCTTGGTCTCGCGGGCACGCTCGAGGAGCTCCAGGGGGACGATCATCTCGTAGTCCTGCTTGGCGTGGCCGTGGCGGAGGACGCGCTCGATGGCCTTGGCGGTGAGGCGGACGTCCTGGTCGGGGGGAACTCGGACGATGATGGAGTGGAGTTGGACGATGGTGGCCTCGAAGGAGCCGGAGCGGCGGCGGATATCGGTGTCGCCGTAGCGCCCTTCGGCGGTGGTCATGGGGATGTAGGCGTCGAGGCCGGTGGTGGGGTCGCTGCCGGTGGAGCCAGCCTTGGCGGATGTGGCGCGGAGGACGCCGACGACCTGATAGCAGTCCCCGCCGGCGCGGATGGTTTGGCCGAGGGGTTCCTCGATGGGGAAGAGCTTGCGGGCGAGGGGTTCGTTGACCACGCAGACGGGGGCCTGGGCGTGGAGGTCCACGGAGGTGAGGAAGCGGCCGCGGAGGAGTGCGCGGTTGGCGACCTCGCGGAACCAGGGGACTGTGCCGACGATGTTGCCCTCGATGCGGCGCTGGCCGCGGATGATGTGGCGGCGGACCAGGCGCGAGGGGACGACTACCTCGACGTTTGGGATGGTGGAGCGGAGGCGCTCGGCGTCCACGTAGGTGAGGCCGTACTTGAGGGCGCGGGTGTGCTCGGCGGCCACGAGGCCCTCCTCGGGGGGCTTGACGCTGTTGAGGATGATGTTGTTGCTGCCGAGCTGGCGGAGTTGCTCCTGGACCTCGTAGCTGAGGCCCTCTCCGATGGCGAGCATGACGATGACGGATGCGACGCCGAGGATGATGCCGAGGGAGGTGAGGACGGAGCGGAGCTTGTGGAGTCCGATGCTCTTGAGGCCCATCCGAAGGGTGCGTTGGACGCGAAAGCCGAGCATCAGCGAAGCCCCAATTGCCGATTGCCGATTGCCGATTGCCGATTTCGGACGGGGCAACAATAAG
>VGYV01000180.1 GCA_016872855.1 Planctomycetota bacterium | reverse complement strand
GCCCCGGCTCACAGCAGCGGCGAGGCGAGGCGGGCGAGGGAGCAGCGGAGACGGTCGCCGAGGCGGGCCTCGTAGGCGAGCGGGTCCTCGACGGGGACGGACTTCGCGCGGTACTGGTCGAAGAGGTCGAGGAGCTGCGGCATGTCCTGCCGCGAGTAGACGAAGCAGCCGACCTCGAAGGCGAGGCGGAAGCTGCGGCAGTCCATGTTCGCCGACCCCGCCGCGCACCAGTGGTCGTCCACGATCATCAGCTTGCCGTGGAGCATGCCGTCCTGGAACTCCTGGATGCGGACGCCCGCCTCGATGAGTTCGCGGTAGATGGAGCGGCCGGCCCAGAGGGTGAGGGGGGAGTCGCTGATCACGGGCACGACGACCTCGACGCGGACGCCCGCCAGGGCGGCGCTGATGAGCGCGGACCGCATGGATTCGGGCGGGACGAAGTAGGGGGTGACGATTTTGAGGGACTCTCGCGCGGCGCGGACGGCGAGGAGGTGTGCGAACTCGGTGGCGCTGCCGAGCGCGCTCGGCTCGCTGGGCACCACCTGCACCACCTCGTCGCCCGCGGCCTGGGGCGGCGGGCAGTAGCGCGAGACGGCCAGCGGCTCGCCCGTCGTGTAGTACCAGTCCCTGAGGAAGACCTGTTGGAGGTCTAGCACGGCGGGGCCGCGGATAGCCATCGAGAGGTCCTGCCAGGCGCGCTTGCCCTTGCGGCGGGTGGCGTATTCGTCGCCCACGTTGCGGCCGCCCGTGAGGGCCGTCGCGCCGTCGAAGACCGCGATCTTGCGGTGCATCCGGTAGTTGATGTAGAAGCGCTTCCGCAGCGGGTCCACGGGGTGGAAGAAGTCCACCTTCACCCCCGCGGCGCGGAGCCGCTGGAGGCAGCTCTTGTGGAACCACAGGGCGCCCACGGCGTCGAGGAGCAGGCGGCACTCGACGCCCTCGCGGGCCTTCGCGCACAGGGCCTCGGTCACGGCGTTGCCCGTCGCGTCGTTCTGGTAGATGTAGAATTCGAGGTGGACGTGGTCCCTGGCCGACTGGATGGAGGAGAGGAGGGCTTCGCGGAAGCTCGGCCCGTCGGCGGCGAAGTCCACGGCGTTGCCGGGCCGTGCGGGAAAGCCCTCCATGCGCTCGATGGCCTCGGCGATGGCGCGGAACTCCTCGTGCGCGAACTCCTCCTCGGCCTCGTCGAGCGAGGGCCACTGGCCGCTGCGCTCCTGGAATGCCTCGTCCTTGCGGTGGTACTTCTCGCGCACCCGCTCGGGCCGCCGCCAGGACAGGGCGAAGAAGAGCAGGACGCCGAGGAAGGGGATGAGCAAGACGGCCAGGACCCAGGCGAGCGTGGCCGTGGGGTGCCGCCGCTGGACCAACACCACGGGCATCGCCGCGAGGGCGAGGGCGAGGGCGACGAGTTCGGCGACCCAGAACCACACGGTGCCGGCTCCTTGATTCGGAGCAATGGATTGCGTTCGGAGTGCGGCCTTCAGGCCGTAAAGGGCCGGGATACGGGCTGAAGCCCGCACTCCAAACAGGGACTCGAGTGGTTGATGGCCTTTCACTGCGACAGCGCGTCGAGCAGCTCGCGCCGCACTTCGCGGAACGTCGCCACGTTCTTCTCGGGCGCAGCGATCTTGGGCACGAGGCGCTCGGCGAGGGCCTGGGCCTTCTCGGGCGACTTCTTCGCCAGGAGCGCGAGGAGTTCGTAGTCCTCGATGCCGTCGCGCATGGCCTCGAAGCGCAGCGAGCTGAGGAGCACGCGCTCCTTCGAGGGATAGACGATCCAGGCGTCGCCCGGCGGCAGGAAGATGTTGCCGCCGTGCGGGGGCTCCACGTCGGCGAAGGGGTCCTTCACCGACCACTGGTTCCAGCCCCAGTGGAGATAGCCCGTCGCGCCGAAGCGGAAGTTCACCCAATGGAGCAGCCGCACCTTCAGGAGCGAGTAGTCAATCAGGCGGTTCGGATAGGTGCCGGTGGGGGCGAGACAGGTGTAGGTCCACACCTCGTCGCCTGCCTTCTGCCGCTCGCGGTAGAAGCCGAGGGCCTGGTCGTAGTAGTTGAGCTGCGGCACCCACACGTCGAGCGAGCCGACGAGTTCGGCGTAGTGATTGGCGTCAATTCGGCGGAGCTTCGGCGCGTGCTTCTTCACGAGGGCGGCGAGGATGCGGTAGCTCTCGGCGTTCTCCTTGATCGGCTCGTCGCAGAGGTGCTGGGTGTAGATGCCCAGCCAGCCCTTTTCCTCAAGGTGCTTCTGAATGGCCGGGAGGAACTGCGAGAGGAACTCCTCGACGGCTGGCTCGCCCGGGTGGCCCCACTTCTCGGCCACCTTGCCGCCCTCGATGGCCCGGAGCCGAATGGTGAACCGGGGAGCCGTCCACTCGCCGCCGGGCCGCGTGCCCAGGTGGCCCCCCTCGATCTGGCCGATGACGCCGGCGTCCTGGAACAGCTTCACCCATCTGTCGAAGCGCCCGAAGCCGAACGCCAGCTTGCCGTCGGGGCCGACGCTGAAGTCAATGAGCTGATAGATCGGTGTGAGGACCACATTCTGGCGATAGGCGGCCATCACCTTCGCGTAGTGCTCGAGCACCTTCCAGTGCGCCTCGCCCCAGTCGTCGGCGCCGTGGAAGCTCTTGAAGCGGGGGCCGTGGGCGGAGAACCAGTTGGTCACCGCAAGCGTCCGCTCGTCGGGCAGCGTGGCCTTGACGACGCGGACGGAGAAGGGCTGCTCGATGCGCCCCTGGTCGCTCTCGACGACGAGACGGGCCTTGCGCACGCCGGGGCGCTGGGTCTTCGGCACATGGAAGGTTACGAAGATCGGCTGGCTCGTGCCGGCATCGAGCTTGTCCAGTGCAGGCGGCAACAGCGGGTCGGGGAAGAGGCCGGGGGCCTTGCGCACGACCTCTTCGTCGGGCGTCCTCCGTGTGTTGGCCCGCAGGGGCACGAAGCCGACGAAGCTCACCTCGGCCTCGGCCAGTCCCTCGACGCGCGCGCGGAGACCCGTCAGCGGCTCGCCCGAGTAGAGGACGAATTGGGCCGATTCGTACTCGTTTCGCGCGGCGAGCACCTCGGCAGGCGCCCAAGGCCCGGTCGGTGGCATCACGTCGCGGAACACCTTCACAAGCGGGTCCACGGGCCACAGGACGGCGGACTTCATCTGCGGCTCCTTTGGCCGAAGGGGGGAGCAGCCGCCCAGTGCGGCGGCCGCGGCGAGAAACGCCCAGTGCCTTGCCATGCCCATGTCGTGCCTCCTCTCGGGGTCTGGGCGCATTCTAGCGCCGCGCGCGGGCCTCGTCAAACTGCCCGGGTCTATCTCTGGCTCAAGGACAAGCAGTACCAGGACTTCGAGTGCGAGTTCGAGTTCAAGGTGAACAAGGGGGGCAACAGCGGCTTCTACTTCCACGTGGGGAACCTGAAGAGCCCCGTGGCGACAGGCATCGAGGTGCAGCTCTACGACTCCGGGTCGAAGAAGCCCGACGCGAAGCTCTCCGACCACGACGCCTGCGGGCTCGTTGGGAGTCCCGCCTTCAGGCGGTCTTCTCTTGCCCCCAAGCGCCTAAAGGCGGGACTCCGAACGGGGTGGATCCCCTGAACCGGGTTTGGGCAACACGCCCTGTAGTCCTGACCCCCGGCGTCAGGGTGCGGGGCGGACGAGGCTGTGCTGGGCGAGGGCCTGGCGAAGGATGGTCCAGGCGGCGGGCTCGTCCGGGGCCGCCAGGAGGCGCTGGCGAAGCGCAGGGTCGCCCAGGCCCTTGGCGAGGGCGCCGAGGAGCTGCACCTGGAGGCCCCGGTCGTTGGCCGGTGTGAGGATGAGGAAGATGAGGTGGGCAGGGAGGCCGTCGGGGGCGTCCCACTCGATTCCTGGCACGGACCTGCCCAGGACGACGAGGGGCTTGGTGAGTGCGGCGAGGCGTGCGTGGGGGACGGCCATGCCCTCGCCGATGGCGGTGCCCGCGGTCTCCTCGCGGGCGCGCGCGGCGGCGTTGAGGACGGCGGTCTCGGGCAGGCCGCCCTGCTCAGCCGCGGCCTCGCACAGCTCGTGAATCGCCTCCCAGCGGGTGGAGCCGCGGAGGTTCAGCCGCATCGCGCGGCGGAGGAAGACGTCGAGGACGTTGAGCGCGCGGCGCCGGCGCGTCGTCCAGGCGAGCCAGGGGCCGAGCGCGATGGAGGAGACGAGGGCGGCGAAGACAATGGCGACGAAGACCGGCACGGTGATGAGCTTCTCCTGAAGGGCGACGAGTGCGACGACCATCTCCATCGAGCCCCCGGGGGTGTGGGCCGCTGCGATGAAGTGGCGCTCCCACCGCGGCACGCCGGCCAGGCCGGCGCCCGCCCACGCTCCGAGGAACTTGCCGCCGATGCCCAGCGCCGCGAACAGCAGGGCGAGGAAGGGGTCGAAGTTCGCCACGAAGTCCACCTGGAGCCCCAGCCCTGCGAAGAAGACGGGTATGAAGACGGCGTAGACCATCTGGTTGATGGCCTGGCGGGTGCGCTCGGAGAGGGCGGGCGCGCTGCCGGCCATGACGCCGGCCAGGAAGAGGCCGAGGAGCGCGTGGATGCCCATGCTGTGGGTGACGAAGCCGGCGAGGAGGCCCACGCAGCACACGAAGGTGAGGACGAGGCCGGAGTCGCTGGGGCGCCCCCTCTGGACCCAGGCGATGCCGGCGGCGACGAGGGGACGCCCCAGCGTCATGCACGCCGCGGTGAAGGCGAGGGTGCCGCCGACGACGAGGGCGACGTGGGCGAAGTCGAGCTGGGCCTGCGTGGCCGAGCTGAGGACCAGGGTGAAGGCTGCCCAGCCGACGACCTCGTGGACGATGAGCGAGGCCATGACGAGGAGACCCAGGTCGCTCTTCAGCAGGTCGAGGTCGTAGAGGGCCCGCACGGTCATGGGCAGGGCGGCGATGGTGAGGGCCGTGGCCACGAACAGGGCGAAGAACAGCCGCTGCGAGGGCTGCGCCAGGTAGCGCTCGGGCAGCAGGAGCGCGGCGGCGCCCGAAAGCGCCAGCGGCACGGCGAGGCCCACGACCGCGATGCGCGCCACGTGTCCGCGCTCCCGCCAGGCCACCGTCGCGTCCACCTCCGTCCCCGCGCTCAGCAGGAGCAGGAGGAGGCCGACCCAGGCGAACGTGCTCAGCATCGAGTTCTGCACCAGGTCGGGGGGGAACAGCCAGGCGTGGAGGCCGGGCGCCAGGCGGCCGAGGAGCGTGGGGCCGAGGAGCACGCCCGTGAGCAGTTCGCCCACGAGGGCCGGCTGGCCGATCCGCTCGAAGAGGCAGCCCAGGCCCCGGGCCAGGCCGAGCACGAGGAGCACCTGGAGGAGGAAGACGCCGATATGGTGCTCGCCGAGTTGCAGGAGCGTTCCGGACAAGCCGCTTCTCCCTGCGCGGTGGCTCCGGCCCCACACCATTGTGCCGGAAGCAGCGAAACGGATCAAGAGGAAGTCGGCCGGGCCATGCTCTGCCGCCGTTTTTTTGCCCTTGATCCCCGCGGCTTCTCACGCTAGAATGCGGGTCTGTCTCTGGTTGCCCGTTCGCCCCCCTCGAGGCGTCCATGCCCCCCGACGCCCGCAACCCGCTCATCGTCCAGGGCGACCGCACGGTGCTCCTGGAGGTGGACAACCCGGCCTACGCCGAGGCCCGCGACGCTCTGGCCCGCTTCGCCGAGCTGGAGAAGAGCCCCGAGCACTTCCACACCTACCGCATCACTCCCCTCTCGCTGTGGAACGCCGCGGCCGCCGGCCTGAGCGCCGCCGACATCCTGGCCGCCCTCGACCGCTTCACCAAGTACCCCGTGCCGGGGAACATCGAGTTCGAGGTGCGCGACTTCGTGGCGCGCTATGGCCGCCTCAAGCTCGAGCGGCGCGACGGCGGCCTCGTCCTCACCTCGACGGACGCGCCGCTGATCGCCGAAATCCTGCGGCACAAGCTGGTCCGACCCTTCCTGGCCGAGCCGCTCGACGCCTTCACCCTGGCCGTGCTGCCGGACCGCCACGGCCACGTGAAGCAGGCCCTCATCAAGATCGGCTACCCTGTCGAGGACCTCGCCGGCTACGCCGACGGCACGCCCCTGCCTTTCGCCCTCCGCGCGACGACCAGCGAGGGCAAGCCCTTCGTCGTCCGCCCCTACCAGCGCGACGCGGCCGACGCCTTCCACGCGGGCGGCAGCGCCCGGGGGGGCAGCGGCGTCATCGTCCTCCCCTGCGGCGCCGGCAAGACCATCGTCGGGCTGGCCGCCATGGCCCGCCTCCAGACCCACACGCTCATCCTGTGCACCAACATCACCGCGGTGCGCCAGTGGCGGCGCGAAATCCTCGACAAGACTGACCTCAGCGACGACGCCATCGGCGAATACTCCGGCGAGTGCAAAGAGCTCCGCCCCATCACCCTCGCCACCTACCAGATCCTCACCCATCGCCGCCGCAAGGATGCCGCGTTCCCCCACTTCCGCATCTTCAACGCCCTCCACTGGGGCCTGATCATCTACGACGAGGTGCATCTGCTGCCCGCGCCCGTGTTCCGCATCACGGCTGAAATCCAGGCCTGCCGCCGACTCGGCCTCACCGCCACACTGGTCCGCGAAGACCACAAGGAGGACGACGTCTTCAGCCTCATCGGCCCCAAGCGGTGCGACGTGCCCTGGAAGGTGCTCGAGAAGCAGGGCTGGATCGCCGCCGCCCAGTGCACCGAAATCCGCGTGCTCCTGCCCGACGACCTGCGGATGAGCTACGCCCTCGCCACCAACCGCGACAAGTTCCGCATCGCCTCCGAGAACCCAGCCAAGCACACCATCCTCCGCGACCTCCTGGCGCGCCACGCCGGCGACCGCGTGCTCATCATCGGCCAGTACCTCGACCAGCTCCGCGTCGTCGCCCGCGACACAAAGGCCCCCATCATCACCGGCGCCACGCCCAACCGCGAGCGCGAGCGCCTCTACGCCGACTTCCGCTCCGGCGCTCTCCAGACCCTCATCGTCTCTAAGGTCGGCAACTTCGCGGTGGACCTCCCCGACGCGAACGTCGCCATCCAGGTCAGCGGCACCTTCGGCTCGCGCCAGGAGGAGGCCCAGCGTCTCGGCCGCATCCTGCGCCCCAAGAGCGACGGCGCCCTCGCCCAGTTCTACTCCCTCGTCACCCGCGACAGCCGCGACGCCGACTTCGCGGCCAACCGCCAGCTCTTCCTCACCGAGCAGGGCTACACCTACCGCATCCTCGACGCACATCAACTCTTCAGCAAGGACGCCACCGCGTGAGGTCAAGAGCGCGCGAGGCTCAGCCCGCCGTCCGGCGGCCAGTGGAACGAGGGGGAAGAGCGTGAGGCGACTTGCGCGGGACGCTCAGCCCGCCGTCCGGCGGGCGACAGATGGTAGCCACGGGCGTAAGCCCGTGGATTGCCACGGCCCCCGGCCCAGCCCCCGCAGGGGGCGGCAGAAAGCACGGCGAGAGGGTGCCTCGCGGCTTCTGCCGCCCCCTGCGGGGACTGGGCGGGGGGATGCGCCCCTCTTCCACGGGCTTACGCCCGTGGCTATCCCCTGTCGCCCTTTCGGGCTTGCAGCAATGCCATTCCGGGTGGCTTCGCCAGCTCTCTGTGCTACAAACCCACAGGATCTCGTTTTTCTGCAAGAAATCCGGGAGAAGAGTCGAGGACGAGGACGACGACGAGGACGAGGACGATTCTTGGCTGTCGTCTGTCATCTGTCGTCTGTCGTCTTTGGCTGCGGCTTGCCGCGATGTGCCCTCTGTGCCTCTGTGGCAAGAGCCTCCTGCAATGCAGCTCGATGACTTCCTGAATTCGCGCAGCATCGCCAGCCTCCAGCTCCTCCAGTGGTTCTGGGGGGCCGGCTCCAGCCGCAGCGCCTCGAAGCACGAACTCCTCCGCCTCCTCCGCCAGGCCATGCTCACCCCCGAGCGCGTCCGCGAATCCTTCAACGCCCTCGGCCCCGCCGCCCAGGACCTCCTCCGCGCCCTCCTGCGCCAGGAGGGCTACGAGGCCGATGCCTCGCTCCTCCTCCATCGTATCATCCAGCCTCCCCCCACGCCGCAGGCCAAGCACGAGGTCGTCGAGGAACTCTCCCGCCGCGGCTTCATCAGCTACTCCATGGTCCGAGCCGGCGACCGCCTGGAGTGCGGGCGGGCCACCGTGCCACAGGAGCTGGGCGACGTGCTCGCCGAGGTCCTCAACCTCGACATCCGCGAGCCGGCCCCCATGCTCAGCCAGCGCCGCCGAGCCGGCCGCCCCGTCGAGCCCCTCGACGACCCTCAGGCCATCGAGCAGCGCATCGCCGCGCTCCCCGACCCCGCCCTCCAGCGCGCCGTCCGCCTCGCCCTCGCCGACCACGCCGGCATCCTGCCCCTCGAACGCTTCCCCTCGCTCGGCCTCGACACCGAGAGCGTGGACAGCCCACGCTGGCGCGGCGCCCTGGAGGCCGCCAACCTCGGCACCTTCGGACACCTCTCCCTCCTCGACTACGGCCTCGGCGACGACCACGACTGCCTCGTCCTCTACCAGGAACTCGTCGCCGCCCACGCCGCCGCCCGCGCCACTGTGGGCGGGGCGTCTCTGCCCCGCGACACCCTCGACCACGTCTACGCGTGCGGCATTGACTTTCTCACCGACGTGTTGGCCGCCGTGGACTTCCTCCGCGCCAACCCCTCCAAGCTCACGGCCGCCGGCCGGTTCTTCAAGGGCGCCCGCAACCTCATCGCCCCCCAGATGGCCCTCCGCTCCACATTCTTCATGGACGAGGACACCCTCCTCGGCTTCAAGCTCTCCGCCGCTCAGGAACTCGGCCTCCTCGAGCGCCTCGCCGACGAACGCGTCCACGCCACCCGCGCCGCGGCCGACTGGGAGCGCTTGCCCCTCGCCGACCAGGGTCCCCAGCTCCTCGACGCCCTCCTGCGCCTCGGCGAGGCCGCGTGCCCGGGCCCGCACTTCCCCGCCCTTGCCGCCGCCGCGCGCGGCGTCTTGGCCGACTTGCCCTCCGGCCGCTGGGCACCCACCAACGCCTTTCTCGCGCAGGTCGTCGCCCGCTTCCTCCTCGGTCGCCTGGATGAAGGCCCCGCGCCCGGCCCCGCGTCCCCGGCAGCGGACGCGCCCTGGTGGCGCGCCATTCACTCCCCCGCCACCATCGGCGCTCTCGCCGCCGCGGCACGCGAGCCGCTCCTCCAGACCCTCAACTACGCCGGCGTCCTCGACCTCGGCCGCCAGGGCGATCACTCCTACGTCGCCCCTTCGCCCCTCGCGCGCCTCGTCCTTGCCCGCCAGCCCTTGCCCGAGCCCGCCGCCCCCCTCCTCCTCGTCAACCCCGACTTCGAGGTCATCCTCTTCCCCGACGAGGGCCACCTCGCCCTCCTCCACCGCCTCGCCGCCTTCTGCGAGCGCGGAAAGCGCGAGGTCACGCTCCACCTCCGCATCACCCGCGAGAGCGTCCAGCGCGCCGTCCTCCGCGGCCTGAGCGCCGACGACGTGCTGGGCACGCTCCGCGCCCACGCCCGCGCCCCGCTCGCCCAGAACATCGAATACAGCATCCGCAACTGGGCCGCGAGCGTCTACCCTGCCGAGGTCCGCACCCTCCACGTCCTCGAGCTCCCCTCGGCTGCGGCCCTCGACGCCGCCCTTCGCCTCCCCGAGCTCGCCCCCCTCGTCGTCCGCAGGCTCTCCGACACCGCGGCCGTCCTCCGCGTGGCCCAGCTCACCCCCGACGCCGAGGCCGCCCTCCGCCAGCTCGGCATCCACCTGATGTGAGCCTCGTTGCCGGCTCATGCCCCGGCGGCGACAGGGCCTTGACTCAACGCGGGGACGCCGGTAGACTGGCGACACGTCGAGGGTGTCCCTGCAACCGCAGTGAGGAGACAGGCGATGGCGCTGGAACCGATGGCGATTGGGGTGATGCTGGGCGTGGGCGAAGCGCCCGAGGAAAGCCTGAAGAAGGTGCTCGACGTTGGGGTGACGTGCGCCCAGATGGGCCGCCCGCCCGACGCCTGGCTCAAGCCGGCCAAGGCCGCCGAGCTGAAGAAGATGGTGAAGAAGTCGGGCATCACGCTCACCACCGTGTTCTGCGGCTTCGATGGCGAGCGCTACGACGACATCCCGACGGTGCAGCAGACCGTGGGCTTCGTGCCAAAGGCCACGCGCGCGGCGCGCGTGGAGAAGGCGCGGCAGATCGCGGACTTCGCCAAGATTCTCGGCGTGAAAAACGTCGCCGCACACGTCGGCTTCGTGCCCGAAGACCACACTGACCCCGACTACAAGGCCATCGTCACGACCGTCGGCGCATTCGCCGACTATCTGAAGAAGAACGGCCAGAACCTGTGCCTGGAGACGGGCCAGGAGACGGGCGAGTGCCTCCTGCGGTTCATCAAGGACCTCGGGCGCAGCAACGTGAAGGTGAACTTCGACCCCGCGAACATGATCCTCTACGGCTCGGGCGAGCCGATTCCCGCGCTCAAGCTGGTCGGCAAGTACGTCGCCGGCGTCCACGCCAAGGACGGCATCTGGCCGACCGAGAAGGACAAGCTGGGCACCGAGGTGCCGCTGGGCAAGGGCAAGGTGAACATCCCCCGCTTCGTCCAGACCCTGGCCGACATCGGTTACCGCGGCCCGCTCACCATCGAGCGCGAGATCACCGGCGACCAGCAGAAGAAGGACATTGTGAAGGCCCGCAAGCTGCTGGAGCGCATCCGAGCCAAGGTGCTGACGAAGGCATGAGGCGACGGAACCGACGCGTGATGCGTGAGAAGACAGAGGCCGTCAGCGCGGTCTTCTGCGGTACGTGGACCGGTTCTCCGCCACAAGAGGGGCCAGGTCGGACGTGCAGGGGAAGCCGGCATCCTCCGCACGGGCCGAGGCGTCCCGCAGCCTGGTGCGGATCGCCTCTTGCAGCGGCAGGTTCGCCACCTCGCGGTAGCGGGCCTCCTTCCATTCGCGCACTTCGATCAGCGACCGCGGTTCACTCCGTTCCACGCTCTTCTCCACTGGACATGACCTCAAGAGGAGTTGTGATGCGGAGAGGATAGAAGTATCCCTTCGCCTCGTTGGCCGTCCGGATGCGTCGCTCCTTGTTCACGTTGGCCAGGTGTCTGAAGTTCCAGCTCACCATGACATCCACTTCGTGAACCGTGGCGATGGCGACGTGCAGGGCGTCGTCGAGCTTGCTCGCTGGGATGATGCCGGCCTGAATGTATGACGAGGCGAGGTCCTCAATCTCGACCGCTGGCTCAACTGGCAGGCTGGGCACCGAGTACTCTGCCACGACGCCAAGAAGCCGCCGCCTATGCTTGGCGTCCGGGGTCTCCAGAATCTCATCAATCACAATACTCGAGATGGAGACATCGCAAGTGCGTGGCCTGACCACAGTCTCGAAGAACTCCTTGGTCGCGCCCATGAGGTCCGGCGCGTCCTCAGCAAAGAGGAAGTTGATCACTGAGGTATCGAGGTACAGACGTAGCGTCTTCATCAGAGCGACCCTTCGGTGTCAAGACTACACTCAGGACGGGCCACTGTCAAGTGCGCACCGGCACTTGCGGAACGCGCATCCAAGGCTACAATAGAGGCGGGGAGACGGGACGGAGGCACACGGTGTTCCTTGCGTTCGGCGAAATCATGATGCGGGTCGCGCCCGAAGGGCGGCTGCGCTTTCGGCAGGCAATGCCGGGGAAGGTGGACATCACGTTCGCCGGGGGCGAGGCGAACGTCTGCGCGTCGCTGGCGCACTTCGGCGCAAAGGTGCGCTACGTCACGGCCCTGCCCAAGCACGCCATCGCGGAGAGCCTGGCCGGCGTCCTGCGCGGCCTCGGGATTGATACAGGCTCGATCCTCTGGCGCGACGCGGGGCGGCTGGGCATCTACTTCCTTGAAACGGGCGCCAACCAGCGCAGCTCGGTCGTGCTCTACGACCGCGACGGCAGCGCCATCGCACTGGCCAGGCCCGACGAGTATGGCTTCCCCGCCGCACTCGACGGCGTCACGTGGGTTCATGTCACGGGCATCACGCCCGCCCTGAGCGAGAACGCCTATGTGGCGACGTTGCGCCTCGTGCAGTTGGCGAAGGAGCGGGGAGCAAGCGTCTCTTGCGACCTGAACTTCAGGAAGAAGCTCTGGCGCTGGCGGGCGGGTGCCAAGCCCAACCAGCTCGCGGGCGAGTGCATGTCGGCCATCCTCAACCACGTGGACCTCGTTGTCGCCAACGAGGAGGACGCGGCGGACGTGTTGGGCATCCACGCCGAGGGCACAGCCGTCGAGCAGGGGCGGCTCAACGCGGCAGCCTACGAGGCCGTGGCCCGCGCCATCGTCGCCCGGTTCCCTGGCGTCTCGCGCGTCGGCATCACGCTCCGCGAGAGCATCTCGGCCGACCACAACAACTGGGGCGGCATGCACTTCGACCGCGAGGCCGACCGCGCCTTCTTCGCCCCGCTCAACGCCGAGGGCGGCTACCAGCCCTACGAGATCCGCGACATCGTGGACCGCGTGGGCGGGGGCGACTCCTTCGCCGCCGGCCTGCTCTACGCGCTCAACTCGCCCGACTACGCCGACCCCGCAATGGCCATCCGCTTCGCCGTCGCCGCCAGTTGCCTCAAGCACTCGGTCCAGGGCGACTTCAACCTCGTCACCCGCGACGAGGTGGCCGCTCTCCTGGGCGGCGCCGCCTCGGGCCGCGTGAGAAGGTGAGAATGGGTTTGACGCCGCCCCGCTCCCGCGATACACTCTCCTTCGGTCGGCATAGGGAGGAAGGTCCGCAGCCACAGGAGCCAACCACCGTGAGACCGATGCGCACGCTCGCCATTCTGCTCGCCGCGGCACTGGCCGCGGCCGCCGCCGAAGTGCCCGACCTCTCCGCCGAGATGGTCACACTCCAGGGCGGCAATGTCGTCCAGACCTCCAAGCTCTTCCTCTCCGGCGAGAAGACCCGCACCGAGACGCCCATGATGGGCGGCATGGTGATGATCATGCGGCGCGACAAGAAGCTCACCTGGACCCTGTACACCCAGAAGAAGGTGTACATGGAGATGCCCCTCGACATGAAGGTGACGGACCCTGCCAATCCTCCGGGGCTCGTGAAGAAGGAAGAACTGGGTAAGGAGGAGATCCAGGGCTACACGTGCACCAAGTGGCGCTTCACCATCAAACACGAGATGGCCCCGGAACCAATGACCTCTCTGATGTGGATCGCGGACAAGCTGGGCTTCGCCCTCCGCACCGAGGTGATGGGCATGGTCACCGAATGCCGCAACCTCAAGGTCGGCCCCCAGCCCGCCGAACTCTTCGAGCTCCCCGCCGGCTACACCAAGACCGACAACCCCTTCGCCGTCCCCATCCCTGCCGCCAAGGAGGACGAGCCTAAACCAGAGCCCGAGCCCAAGGCGAAAGAGGAGGAGCCGAAGCCCGAGCCGAAGGCCGAGCCGGAGCCCAAGCCCGAGCCGAAGCCGGAACCAAAGCCCGAGCCGAAGCCGGAGCCCAAGGTCGAGCCGCCGGTCGAAGTCCCGGCCGGGCCTTGGCCCCCCACCTATCCAGGCTCCGACGCCAGGACGATGGAGGTGGGCGGCACCAGCGTCGTCCACTTCGAGACGCCTGACCGCCCGCTCAAGGTGGCCGGCTTCTACCTGGCCGCCCTGCGCCGC
>VGYV01000179.1 GCA_016872855.1 Planctomycetota bacterium | reverse complement strand
GGATGGTCATTGAGCTCCTCCTCGCGTCGTGTCCCCAGTCCAAGGTCATCCAGGATCTCGCCTCGGCCCACGGGGTCCGTCAGCAGCGGTTCAAGCAGGAGCACGAGGACTGCATCCTGTGCGGCCTGTGCGTGCGGATGTGCGAGGAGCAGATGATGGCCAAGGCCATCGGGTTCCGCGGCCGCGGCGAGAAGCGCAGCATCGGCACTCCGTTCGATGTCAAGTCTGACCTCTGCCGGCTCTGCGGCGGCTGCATGTACGTTTGCCCAGCCTGCCAGCTCCGCTGCACCTACACCGAGCCGGAGAAGGCCATCTGCGGCGGCTGCGCGAACCTGGCCCCGCCATGCCTTGAGAAGGAGCAATTCGACGACCTGATGTGCTACATGGACCCCTGCGTCGCCTGCGAGATACGGAAAGACAGGTAAGGAAAGGAGCCAAAGAGAATGTCCGTAACCCTCTCAAGGCTGAACGCCTCGGCCGCTACGCTCACGAAGAACCGCACCGAGGGCTCCGTCGTCCCTGCCTCGGGCATGTGCGTGACCTGTGTTGACGGCTGCATTGGCATGTGCGAGATCGGCAAGTCAGCCTACCGCGGCCACGAGGTCCTCTACCCCCAGCCGTTCGGCGTGATCACCACCGCGGCCGAGAAGGCCTACCCCGTGGACTACTCGCACTTCAGCATCATGGGCACCGCCGCCGGCGCCCACGGCATCGAGCCCGACAGCGACAAGGCCATCTTCCCTGCCGTCAGGCTCGAGGTCACCTTCGGCCACGACAAGGGGATAAGGTTCCGACGCCCCTGGATCCTCCCAGGCGTCGGCTCCACCGATGTCGCCAGGAACAACTGGGAGGGCCTCGCCATCGGCTGCGCCCTCGCCGGCACGGGCCTCACCATCGGCGAGAACGTCGCCGGCATGGACCCCCAGGCGGTCTTCAAGAACGGCCGCGTGGTTGATACGACGGACCTCAAGAGGCGGGTGAGCCTCTACAAGGCATACCAGCGTGACGGCTACGGCGCCATCGTGGTCCAGGCCAACATCGAGGACACCCGCTTGGGCGCTCAGGAATACGCCATCGAGAAGCTCGGAGTCGAGTCCGTCGAGCTCAAGTGGGGCCAGGGGGCGAAGGACATCGGCGGCGAAGTGAAGATCAGGACCCTCGCAGATGCCCAAACCCTACATCAGCGCGGCTACCTCGTCCTGCCAAACCCAACCGACCCCGACGCTATCAAGGAGTTCCAGCGGGGGACGTTCAAGGAGTTCGAGCGCCACTCGCGGGTCGGCATGGTCACCGAGGAATCGTTCGCCAAACGGGTGGAGGAATTGCGGGCCGCTGGGGCCAAGTACGTCTTCCTCAAGACCGGCGCCTACCGCCCGGCCGACCTCGCCCGGGCGGTCCTGTTCGCCACCCGCTACAAGCTCGACCTCCTGACGGTGGACGGCGCCGGCGGCGGCACCGGCATGAGCCCCTGGCGCATGATGAACGAGTGGGGCGTGCCGCCCGTCCCCCTCCACTCGCTTCTCTACCAGTATGCGAAGCGCCTGGCCGACAAGGGGGCGACCCTCCCCGCCCTGGCCGTGGCAGGCGGATTTGTCTTCGAGGACCACATCTTCAAGGGCCTCGCGCTCGGCGCACCGTTTGTCAAGCTTGTCGGCATGGCCCGCGCACCCCTCGCCGCGGCCATGGTCGGCAAGACAATCGGGCGCGCGATCAGCGAACGCCAGCTCCCTGTCTACGTCGAACGATTCGGAGACTCGAAGGACGAGATTTTCGTGACCTCGGCCGAGCTGCGCAGACTACTGGGCGACAAGGAGTTCGACGACCTCCCCACCGGCGCCATCGGCCTCTACACCTACTACGAGCGCCTCGCCCAGGGCCTCCGCCAGCTCATGGCCGGCAGCAGGAAGTTCGCCGTCGAGCACATCGCGCGCGAAGACATCGCGGCCCTCACCCGCGATGCAGCAGAGATCAGCGGCATCAAGCACGTCATGGATGTGGACCAGGCGGAGGTCGAGAGGATCCTGAGCACCTGAGGCCCACCCCGCGCTGTCTTGGCCCAGGTGCGTCAGTTCCGGAGCGAGCAGCAGGCCGGCACCGTGAACTCGCAGGTCCCCTCGTTCGAGCGCTTGGCGCGGACACCCGGCGCTTGTCAGGGTCCTTTTGGTTTTCGGGGTCGCTGCCCGGGTAGCACCCGTAGCGCGGCAGCAATGTCGCCGAGTCGCCCGGCACATTGGGCACAGTTCTGGCACAGACGCAGGGTGAGCTCGGGGGACCGACTGGCTAACTCAACCGGTGCAAGAGCTTTGCAGAGCGAAGGATGTGGGATGGTGGAGGATACGGCCTGTTTCCGAGGGTCCCCAGGGAGGTGCCCCGTAAGTCCCTTTGGCATTGGGGCTTACGGAGCGAGAGATGAGAGGTAGTGGAGGATAGGGGATTCGAACCCCTGACCTACAGACTGCCAGTCGGAGGGCGACCCGCCACAAGTGCCAAACCCAAAGGGTTTACGGCAACGCCGCTTCCTTCTTGCACCAAATCTCGCACCAGCCGTGGCTCCGCCAGTTCCACGCCGCAGCCCGACCTGGCCCGCCTCATTGGGGTGTGGTCGATCCTGCCCGAGGCCGTACGGGAGAGAGTGATGGGGCTTGTGGAGGGCGCGAGCATGGCCCTGGCGGAGGCTAGGCCATTCCACGACCTCATGCCCCGCCGCGGAGGCAACCCCGACCCCCGGAACCCCCGATCGAGCCCCGCGCGAACTTGACCCCACCCCCAAATCGCTCTACCTCCCCGAATCCCCGCACCTTACGTCCGCGACTGCGGAATCACTGCCGTCTGGCAAATGGTCTTGACTAGTAGCGGCGCGGGCGGTATAATTCTAGCTAACGGTTAGCAGACCTCCGCCGACAGGGGTCACTCCATGCCGAGAAGACCCGCAGGCATCGGCCCGGACCCGTCTGCTCACACGCTGTTTGTGGCAAGATCCATCCTGCTGCTTCTCTCTTGTCGTGGAGCTGGCCAGTGCCAGACCAGCCGGCGTGCCCTGAGGCACGCCCGGGCGAGGGGGCACGAACTCGGTTTGCCTCTAAGAGGCGGGCATCCTCCTTCGAAGGTGGCTCCGCCCAATCTGCTGTGAAAGGAGTGCGATGCCGATGAGTCCCGGAGCTGTACGCCCGGTATTCTCTTGCCTGCTCATGGTTGCCCTGCTCCACGGTCGGGCGCTGCACTCCGCGGAGCGGGACGCGGTGGAGGTCACGATCACCGACAAGGTGCTGGTGAAGGACTGCACACGCTTTGGCGTAAACCTCTCCGGCGGGAACGCCCTGCTGAAAAAGCCTGTGGCGGTAAACTTCGAGGGCACCAGTCATAGGATCTGTTCCGAGGGGGAGGTGTTCCGAGATGGCTTCCTGTGCTACGTCGTGGGCGAGGAGTGCAACCGGAACAGCCACGTGGACAAGTTCTGGCCGGGCGGCCGGATCACGCTGCTTTCCGGGCCGGCCAAGGGCCAGCAGCGGACCATCACGGGCGTGGAGTTCCGCGAGGCATACACCTTCCCCTATACCGCTGAGACGCGCGAAAAGCCAAAGGTGGCCTTCGTCCGGTTCGACAAGCCCATCGAGGGCCTGCCAGAAGAGAAGCGGGCCGATTTCGACAAGTTGGTGAAGGACAAAGCGCCTAGCCGGCAGATCAGGGCGGCCTACGAAGCCGACCCGATGAAGAACGTCGGAGCCCTGATCCACAAGGACTATCTCGACGTGGGCTACTTCGGCCCCGGCGACGGTGTGTTCCGTGCCGACAAGGACAACGGGGTGACGAAGACTGTCCAGGGTGACACCCCGCCCGGTTCGTTCGGTGTCTCGGCGCTCCTGGTCGAGTCGGGCGACAGGCCAGCCAAGTTGACCTTCAACGTCTGCCGGTCCGACGCGACCGACTGCAATGCGGCCTGCGGAACGCGCTTCTGGGCAAAGAGGCGGAGCGGCGAGGCGAAGCTGTCCGTTCAATGGTCTGTGCCGCAAGACCCGCGCCCGGTGCCTCTGACCGACGCCTGGAAGCTGCACGAGCTGAGCTTCGACCTGCGGGGGAAGTTCGCAGACCGGCTGGATGCCAAGGCCCGACAGGAGAGGGCGGCGGCTACATTCTGCGTCGAGGGCGGAGCGATTCTGCTGGACGACGTTGAGATCTGGCGCGAGGGCGACAGGAACCCCACGGCCTTCCGCGACGACATCGTCGAGATCCTACGCGAAGGCAAGGTAGGCGTGCTCCGCTGGATTCAGCATGGCGGCAGCAACATCGCAAACGTGATCTCACCCCGCATGCGGCAGCACTACTGGGACGGCACCGTGTGGTCGCCCAAGGGGGATCCGCAGAAGCTCTCCTGGTGGTCAACCCAGAAGTTCTACGCGCTCCACGAGATGTACGAGCTGTGCGAGCACCTGGGGATCGAGCCGTGGTTCTGCCTGCCGGGCACGCTCTACTGGGAGGAGATGGACGCGTTCATGGAGTATCTCGGCGGCCCGGCGAGCACGCCGGGCGGCAAGCTCCGCATCGCCCAGGGCCACCCTAGGCCCTGGACCGAGACGCTGCGGCGCATCCACGTGGAGTTCGCCAACGAAATCTGGAACTGGGTGGGCGACTACAAGACCTCCAGCTACGACGGGCCGGAGTACTGGAACGACCTCATCCTACGGGCCAAGCGGTCGCCCTACTACAAGCCGAATACCATCTTCACACTGGGCACGGACGGCAAGACGAAGTGGTATCCCGACGCCGACAGGCTGATGACCCGCGCACCGTACATCATGCACGAACTGACCCGTGAGACCATCGCGAAGTACCCGACGCGGGACGACCTCGTCTACTACCTGTTCGCCCACGCGCTGGAGCAGAACACGCTGAACGAGCGGCGCAACGCGCTGGCGCAGGAGATGCTCAAAGCTGGCAAGGAACTCGCCGTCTACGAAGTGAACTACCACATCACGAAACCCGACGACACCCTGGCGACGCGGAACGAACTGGTCACCTCGCTGGCGGCGGGGGTGAACCTGGCCAACTCCATGCTCAGCATGGTCAAGCTCCAGCACACCCGCACGCAATGCTTCTTCTCCTTCCACGGGAATTACTTCCAGACGCGCCTCTGGGGCGGCGTGCTCAGCCTGCGGGCCGATCGCAAGCGGTATCGTCCCACGTGGCTGGCCGTGACGCTGGCCAACCAAGTGATTGAGGGCGACCTGGTCGAGACGATCCACGACGGCAACAGCCCCCAGTTCGCGGTCATGGTCCACGATAGGCAGGGCAGCGCCAAGGCGCCTGGCGAAAAGAGATACCCGGCCGTGTGGAGCTACGCCTTCCGCAACGGCGCGAAGCGCGCCCTTGTGCTCCTCAACCTGCATCTGAAGGACGCGCAGCCGGTCGCGCTGCGGCTCGACCGCGACCCGGCCGGCCCGGCCGAGAGTTGGCTCCTGCATGCGCCAGACTACGCCGCGAACAACGAGCCGGAGCACGAGCCGCAGGTGAGCCTGAAACAGGCGACGCACCAGGACTTCCGCCGCGAGTACCGCCTCACGCTGCCTCCCTGCTCGGCCCTCGCTCTGCGCTGGGAGGTCGGGGAGCACATCGAGCCGCCGGCGGCCGCAGCCAAGGGCACCAAGACGTCCATGAAGGGCTGGGAGTTGTACGTCTGGCAGGAGGGAGGAGCAGACTTCTTCTCGTTGCTGCCGGGCACCAACCGGCTGAAGGCCGACGACGAGATCAAGAAGGCCGCGGTGAAGGGGATCGCGGCGATCAAGGCAGCGCTGGACGAACTGAAGCAAGGTCAAATGGTCCTCCTGTGCGGTCGCCGCCTGCCCGAAGCGCCCCCGGAGGGGCCAGCCAGGGAGATCCGAGAGTACTGCAAGAGGATCGAACTCGATGCGAAGCGATGAACCAGGCCCCGAAGCGACAGCCGGCGCTGGGGAGAAAGGAAGAGCCATGGGCGGTGCGATGACAGCACGGGGAGCAGCATTGGCGGCGGCGATCATCCTGGCGGCCCTCCGGATGTCCGGCCAGGAGGCCCCCTCTCTTGCCCATGACCCAGCGGCCGGGATCCGCGTGGTCCACGTGGGCAACAGCCACTCGCACGTCCTGCGCTTCCTGGATCCGCTCGCCTGGGCCACGGGGCACCCCAAACACAGTAACGGGGAAATAAACGTCCTGGGAGCCCCGCTCCGGTGGAACTGGAATCATCCCGAGGACAACAAGTGGCCCCAGACGCTGGCGGTCGGCAGGTCCTGGGACGCCATCACCCTCCTGGCGTGGGGCGGCGACGACGAGGCCTACGCCCCCAAGTTCGCGGGAGAGGCCTTCAAGGGCAATCCGAAATGCCGTGTCTTCATCTACACCATCTGGCCGGACACCTACATGGACTGGGAGAATCCCAGTCCGGTCCGCACGGAGGCGCACACCGAGAAGGTGGCGGCTGCCGTCGAGAAGGCATTCCCGGACAAGCCGAAACCCCTCGTCATCCCGAGCAGTCTCCTCATCCGTGAGCTGGGCCGGATGGCGGATGCGGGGCGCCTGCCGGGCGCGGCCAACCGGTACGTGCTTTTCTCCGACGGCGGGCACCTGGGGGCTCTGGGAATGTACGCGGTGGCGGTCCTGGTGAACGCCATGCTCTACTCCGAATCGCCCCTCACTTATCCCGACCGGTTCGGCCACAAGGACAGCAAGGGGAACCTTGTGAAGGGTTGGTACGATAGCCTGGACATCCCCGGGGAAACGGCCCGCGCCATCCGGGAGACCACCTGGGACATCCTGCTGACCTATCCCCCGGCGGGAATGGCCGTGAAGCTCGTCGTCGCCGACCGCCGCCTCCCGCCGGCCATCGCGGGGCGGCCCTACGAACACCGCCTGAAGGCCCTCAACGCCCAGGGAGCGCCCCGTTGGACACTGGCGAAGGGCCCCCTGCCGGCGGGCATGACCCTCTCGCCGGAGGGCGTCATCTCGGGCCGGGCGTCGGCGGTGGGGGGATTCCCCCTCTCGCTGAAGGTGTCCGACGGGAAGGATTCCTTCGAGCGCCCGCTTTCCCTGCGTGTGAGTGAGGACCGTCCCCCGGCGATCGAAGAGGCCACCCTCAAGCCAATGGCGCTCGACGACTACTGCTTTGTGGAGATCAAGGCGCGAGGCGGGGTCGGCGCCCTGAGATGGGACGTGGCGGAGGGCAAGCTTCCCTTCGGCGTCAAGCTCGGGGATGGCGGCATCCTGACGGGGACGCCGGGCGAGGCCGGCGAGTTCCGCTTCACCCTGAGGGCCACCGACTCGCACCCGGATGGGGGGCGGCCCGCAACGAGGGCCTTCACCTGGTCCGTCGGACCGGCCTCGCCGGAGGCGCTCTCGGTCAAGCTGGCCACGCCCCCGGCGGGAAAGAATGCTCCTGAGCCTATAGGACTGGACGGGAACTTGGTGGAATCTCTGTGGAACCTCGACCAGCCGATCGCCAAGAGGGTTGCCGGCGCCCCGTCGAAAAAAGCCTCCTTCGGGGCCTTCTGGGTGGACGACGGCAAAGGTCGGGGCGAGTCGATCTTCGTTGCCGTCAGGGTCGTGGACGGCCCGGGCGGAAGGACGCCCAAGGACGCGGTCCACCTCTTCCTCGACGGCCGGCACAACCGGGAGGCGATCTACAACGCCGACGACATGCACGTGATCATCCCGCGCGCCGGGAAGCCTGAGTTCGTTCGCTCCCATACCCCGTCGTGGTTCACGAAGATCGCCGTCGCGGAGACGGGCGATGGCTTCACGGCGGAGATCCGGCTGGGAGCAGCCAACTTCCAGGGCAAGGGCATCGCGGTCCCCTTCGGCGCCCGGGCCGTCTACGGCTTTGACCTGGCAGTGGACGAGGGGGACAAGGAGGTCTCTCAACAGGTCTGGCGAGGCACGGACCGGAACGCCGAGGACACCCGCGGATTCGGAAGCATCGTCATCTCGGAGAGAAACCCGTGACTCCATCGTCTTCCGGGACTGTCGCGACGACAACGCAGATTCACCCAGTTGCCATCCGCGCGACGGACACTGCGAATCTCGACATAGGACAACCAGTCAAGGAGAGAACGCCATGACACACCCGCACACGAACTGCGGCCGCGTGGCGGCGGCCGGCCGACGGATCCTCGCGAGTGCGGCTATCGCCATGATGTGGCTTGCGGTCACAGCGCCGGGGGCGGGGACGGGGGACGCTGGGAATGGCAACTGGCACCGCGGGGCGGTGGATGAGAAGGGCATCACGATTGACCCGACGACCACGCCCGAGTACAACGCCCCGCGGGTCTGGCAGCCGAAGGAGGCGGCGGCCGGGACACCGACGCGGCCGTATCCCTGCCGCATCGTGAGCTACGCCGACAAGTGGACGCGCTCCGGGCTGAGCGTCTACATGTCCTGGCGGCATCCCGACGGCCCGCTGGCGCAGCGGAGCGGCAAGGGCCTCGACGTGCTCCGCGACTTCGACGTGGACGGCGACGGGCAGACCGCGGACGATTTTGTGGCCTCGCTGCCATTCAGCCTGGCCGAGCCGCTGTCGAACCCGAATTGGCCCCTGCACCGGGCCTTTCCCGAGATCATCAACAAGCGGTTCTACGGCGGTGTGAGTTGGTACCTGGCGAACACCGACCCGGCCGTGCATCGCTCCGTGTGGATCGAGCAGGGCTTCAATCCCGACCATTCGTGCTGGCCCGACGGCCGCGCCGAGGACCATCCCCTCCAGGGCCAAGCCTACGAGCGCGACCCCAAGAGCGGCTTGAAGGTCTTCTGGGCCATCCTTTGGAAGAAGCAGGATTTCCTCAACGGGGGCGACAAGCACCGCGTCACCTTCGACGACCAGAGCGTTCTAGCCTCCACCACGCAGCGCGGCTACTGGCTGGGCTACGACGACGTGCGGATGATCGTGATGGACGGCGACCAACTATACATCTCGGACAACCGGCAGTTCGACATTCCATCGCTGAGGGGCTACGGCGAGGGCCGGCACGGGCGGGTCTTCCGTTGCTCGCCGACTAGGGCCACGTGGGCCAGGTACGAGCCCAGCGGCCACCTGCTGCACTTCGACGCTGAGCGGGTCCGCTTCGAGACGCGCGAGTTCAGGGACGTTCAGGCGGTGGGCTGGTACTTGGCTAAGTCGCGGCTGGACACCGGCACGCAGGCCCACTGCAAGTGGTACGGTTTCGAGTGCGATGCTGTGGTCCATCGCCCCGAGCAGGGCAGCGTCAACCTCGACATGGTCAAGGTGGCGGCCACGCAAGATGTGCCCGAGTTCTGGATGGCCACCTGCGAATGGCCGTACGCGAACTGGAAGAAGGTGCATCGCTGGGGCAACGCCCCCTTCTACACGCTCCAAGGGCGGTACGTCTATGACAAGTTCGCCCAAATGGGCTCGATGGTTTTCGGCGAAAAGACGCATTCGCCCGACGAGCCGGCCACAGGCATCAAGCTCTACGACGCGATGGCCATCTGCAACACGCTGAGCGAGTACGAGGGCAAGACGCCCTGCTACTACCTCGACCCAGAGTTCAAGTCGATCTTCAAGAACCAGTTCCTCTACACGATCGGCAAGGTGGACTTGGCGTGGAAGCCCAAGCCTGGCGAGAAGCGCGTGAAACCCGAGGTGGTCTACGCCCCGCGCGTCCCGCCGAAGGTCTACGTGAAGTGGGACGCCGACGGGCACCGGCTGCCGACCGCCGCGGAGTGGCGGGCGGCGTTCGCCTTGGGCAAGACCGCTGGCGACGCTGACTCGGCGGTGGTCAGCGCCAACAGTGGAGGCCAGACGCATCCCGTGGGCAGCAAGAAGCCCAACGCCCTGGGACTCTATGACATGGCGGGCAACGTGTGGGAGCTGGTGTGGGTCTACGGCGACGTGCTGGATCCCGACAGGCACAACGCGCAGCTTGCGCTGGGCGGCGACTTCCAGCATCCGGCTGCGCCCGACGCGGCCCAGAGTTCGGCGAGCCCCTACGGCGACGATCCCTGGGAGGGCAACGGGAATATCGGGCTGCGAATCGTCCGCCGCGGGGCCGGCGCCGCGCGGCCGGCCATCGGCGACGTGCCCGCCAGTTCTGGCGAAGCCGGCGGTATCGCCGCCTGGGTCATACGCAAGGGCCAGAAGACCGCCGCGCGGCAACAGCCAGCCATGACCGACAAGCCGCTCTTGGATATGGTGAAGATTCCCGGCGGCAAGTTCGACATGGCGATCCGAGACTTGTACGTGAAGGACATCTTCGTCTCGCCGTTCGAGATGGCCAAGACGCCCACCACCTACGCTCAGTGGAAGACGGCGCTCCAGTGGGCAAAGGCCAGGGGCTACACCTTCTCCTACGAGGGCGACATGGGCAGCATGTACTGGTATCTGTTCCCCCACGCGCCCGACGAACCGGTGGTCCACATCACCGGCCACGACATCATGGCCTGGTGCAACGCTCTGAGCGAGATGGAGGGGCGCACGCCCTGCTACTACACCGACGAGCAGCGGACGCTCGTGTATCGCCGTGCCTTCATGGAGCGGCCCCGCCGCCCGTCGGGCGAGGAGAACATCATCGCCCGCCCGGGTCCATGGGGGGGGATAAACAGCCTCGTGCCGTTGTACATCTTCGTCCGCTGGGACGCCGACGGCTACCGGTTGCCGACCAAGGCCGAGCGGGCGTTTGCGGAGAGCGAGGGAGGCAAGAAGGGGCCGCCGAAGGACCGGGCCGAATGGGAAAAGACCGGCTGGTCCATCTTCCACAGCGGCGGGCGCACGCACCCGGTCGGGCTGAAGCAGCCGGGTCCCTTCGGGCTGTACGACCTCTGGGGCAACACCAATCAGTGGCTCTGGGGCACCGGGCTCTGGGGCTCCGGGTCCTTCGATCCCCGGCGCCCGCTCGAGCTGGACCGCCGCAACCCCAAGTACGACTCCTATTGGGACTTCGACTCCGAGAAGCACGGTCGTTGCGGCTACGGCTTTGACACGGGTTCCTCGTTTATCAACGAGCGGTGGGGCTTCGACGTCTCCCACAAATTCTACTATCCCGACCTGGGCTTCCGCGTCGTTCGTTGCACGGCCGGCACCCATCCACGTGACGGCAAGGAGCCGCTGGATTCCTGGCCGACCGTCGTTCAGTTCGACAGGTCGAACTTCGATCCGCTTCAGGCGGGCGATCCGAAGTCCAAGGGCACGCTCTGGCGCGGCAACCTCGCGCGGACCGGCGAACACCTGACGGCCGGCGTGGCGAAGCTCCGAGGGCTGAAGTGGAAGTTCCAGGCAGACGGCCCGGTCTTCAGCTCGCCGGTGGCCTTCGACGGCCTGGTGTACGTCGGGGCTGAAGGCGGCCACTTCTACGCCTTCGACGCGGAGACCGGCAAAGAGGTCTGGAAGCTGGCGATCCCCGGCGGCTCGCGCTCTTCCGCCTGTGTGGCCGGGGGCGTGGCTTACTTCTGCGGCAACGACGGGAAGCTCTATGCCGCCGACGCCAAGACGGGCAAGCTGAAGTGGTCCGTCGCCGCGGCCAAGGGACCTTTGACCGGCTCGCCCGCTGTCGCCTACGGGATGGTTTTCCTGGAAGGGCCCGTGGCCTTCGATGCGGCGACCGGCAAGAAGGTGGCTGGGAAAGAGGCGGTTGCCGGAGAGGATCGCCGGACCGGCTCGGTGGGTATCGTCAACGACACAATGATCCACAACGCCGGGGTATTCGGCATCGAGCAATGGCGGTTCCTGGCCAGTGGCGACACAGGATTCACGGGCACGTGGGCGAGCGAGGCCACGGAAGTTGTCGCCCATGGCCTGTTGTACTATCCGTATACCGCCACTGGCGGGGCCAACGCTCTGCCTGACCTGCGAGTCTACGATGCCAAGACGGGCCGCTCCCGCTGGTCCCGCACGACCGCCAAGCACAGCCAGCTTGCCGCCATGCGCGAGGTCCTGCTCAGTTCCCCGGCCCTCTCCGGCAAGACCGTCTTGATTGGCACCGACCACGGCGAGTTGCTGGCGATGGACGCCCTGAGCGGCAAGGACTTGTGGGCGTTCCAGGCCGGTGGGCCGATCCGCTGCGGGATTTCGATCTCCGCGGCCGACGGCGTCGCCTACTTCGGCTGCCACGACGGCTGCCTGTACGCCGTGGACCCGAAGACCGGCAAGGAACTGTGGAGGTTCAAGACCGGCGGCAAGATCGAGTCGTCGCCGTGGCCTGAAAGAGGCGCCGTCTACGTTGGCAGCGAGGACGGCGCCGTTTACGCCCTACATTGAGAACGTCGGCGCGAGGGTGCCGGCACTCCTGGGAACACTGGAAACCTACCTGCGCAGATGGAGATGTGACCATGCGGATCTTCTCCATGCTTACGAGCACTGTGGCGTTCGGCATGGCCTTGGCCAGCCAGGCGGCCGTTTCGACGGCGGCAAGCGGGACGTCCGTCGTCATCAAGGACGACATCATTTTCGCCGAGCGGGTTCCAAGCCAGGACGGGCACTACTACGCCGCCGTGGGCTACTCCTGCGCATACCCTGAAAAGAAGATCTACGGCGTTGGTCCCGCCAGGCTCAACCGTTTCAATCCGGGGACCCGGCAGGTGAAGGTTCTGCTGGAGGACAACGGCGGCTCTATCCGCAATCCTCGCGTGGACTACGATGCCAAGCGCATCCTCTTCTCCTGGCGTAAGAAGGGCGAGGAGTACCATCATCTGTGGGAGATCGACGCCGACGGCTCCAATCTGCGCCAGATCACGACTGGCCCCTGGGACGACATCGAACCATGCTATTTGCCAGACGGCGGCATCGTGTTCTGCTCTACCAGGGCCAAACGCTACGTGGGCTGTTGGTACGTCCAGGCGCTCACCCTGTTTCGTTGCGAGAGAAACGGCAGCAATTTGCGCATGCTGACGTCCTCGGCCTTCACCGAGAACTCTCCGTCCGTTCTGGCTGACGGGCGCGTGATCTTCACGCGCTGGGAATATGTGAATCGCCCCCCTACCACCATCCACGATCTCTGGACAATGAACTCGGACGGAACCGCGCAGCAATTGTTCTTTGGCGGACTCACCCCCAATCCTCTGATTGACGCTGTGCAGATTCCCGGAGAACAGGGTGTCGTGTGCATCCAGGGCGGGCATGCCGGCCCGGAACATTACGGGCACTTGGTCAAGATATCGGAACGGGGAGGTCCCAACCAGCCGCAGTCATTGACTTACCTCTCTTTGCCGGCTGGCATAAACGGCGCATCGATCAACCCGGTGACTCCACATCTCGCCCCCGGCGAAACCCTTAAGAAAGATCTCTCACTGGTTAAGAAGGATGGCGGAGAACGGTTCAGGTTTCCCTACCCCGTGACGAAGTCGACGTTCCTCGTCGCCTTGCACGATCACCTCTTGCTGTACGACAGCGTGACCGGGGCCGTCCGGAAGATCTTCTATGAGTCCAAGACCGGATGGAGCATGGTCGATGGTCCGTGCCTGCTGCGGCCGCGTCCGCGCGAGCCGGTTGCCGCCGGGACGCTCGACATGTCCCAGGTTACAGGGACTGTTTTCCTTTTCGACGTTTACGTGGGGCGGAACATGCGCGGCGTGAAGCCGGGAGCCATCAAGAAACTGCTCGTGTTGGAGGACTTGCCCAAGCCGGTCGTTTTCCA
>VGYV01000178.1 GCA_016872855.1 Planctomycetota bacterium | reverse complement strand
GCGTGGGCGGCCTGCATGATGGGCACGAGCATCGTGCGGTAGCCCTCGACCCAGTGTGCTCCGCCGCCGATGGGGTGGCCGTGGCTCTTGTCGTGGCAGAGCTGCGGCGCGGCCGCGGCGATCTGGTCAATGTAGATGGCGTTCACGCCGCACTCGGCCATGAGCCGCTGGCAAATCTCCTGCACCTTCTTCTGCCAGAAGGGCGTGGCCGGGCACATGCAGGCCAGCATGCGCCCGTCCTTCGCATACTGCTCGAGATACGGCTTGCCTTCGGGCGTCTTGCACGCGAAGGGGAATGCCTCCTTGAAGTTCTCGTTCCCGCTGTCCCAGAGCCGCCCGTTGATGTAGGGCATCACGACCATGCCCTTGCTCACGAGTTCCTTCACCCCCTCGGCGAAGCCGGGCTTGGCGGGGAAGTAGTTGGGGTAGTAGGTGTCGAAGGGGATTTCGTGCCAGTTGTACCAGTGGATGCCGATGGGCACCTCGAAGAGCTTGGCCGCCTCGTGCATCTTGGGCACGACCTCCTTGGCGTGGCCGCCGCCGAGCATCCAGAGGCCGAGGCCGGTGAGGGCCTTGGGCACGTCCTTGCGGGCGGAGACTGGCCCCTTCTTGGTCCAGGGCGCCTCGGCCAGCGCCCAGGTGCGGTAGAGCTTGGCCCCCTGCCACCAGTCGCCCCGGTATGCCCCCACCACGACGGGCCAGCGCGGACGGTAGCCGTTGCCCTCCACGCCCCGCTCGGGGGCGTGGGTGAGGAAGTGGAACTCGCCCTGGGGCGTCAGCGAGAAGCGCTTGGGCCAGGCCTGCGTGTCGTGGCAGGCAAGGTAGAGGCCGCTCTCGCCGCGGTTCACGCACAGGAACTGCATTGGCCACTGATAGGAGGGATAGGAGCCGGTCTGGCGGTCCTTCCCCTCCCGGTAGAGCATCCCCCAGTTGCCCCGGGACACGGCGACATCGGGCCGCGCCTCCCCGCCAACGTTCGCCATCACGGGGAAGAAGACGTCCCACACGCCATAGCGCTTGCTACAGCACTCCACCTCGATGCTCCACTCGGTCGCTGCGTCGCCCTTGCGCGCGATGCGGACCTCGACGGCCATGATGCTCGGCTCGTCGGGCAGCGCGATCTGGTCCCAGCGGAGCGCCAGCCCCTCCTTCGAGGCGGTGGCGGACGCCTTGGCCGCCACGCGGTTGTCCAGGACGAGGGGCTTGAGCGCCTTGTCCTCCGAGCGCAGCTCGATCCGCCACAGCAGCGGCTTCGGGTCGGGCGACGCCACGAGCGGCTGGCCGTGTGAGGCCAGGCGGCTGAGGCCCGTCCCGGCCGCCTCGTCGGCGAACTCCAACGTCAACCCACCACACTCGAGGCGGTTGCCGCCCGCGGCGGCGGCGCCCACTGCGGCCACAACCACGCACGCGAAGGCCAACGTCTGCACGGGCTTGCCTCCAGCCAAGGCAGCACTCTCCCTTCAGTGGCCACCACTATGCCGCGCGCCCGCCCGCGAGTCAAGCCGAAGTCCTGGCAATCCTGTGCGCGCCGCAATCCCGAGGGCCAGGCCCAACGCCAACCGCAACGCCAGAACCATCTCCGTGCGCCCGCCCCCACCCACATCCTGCGGACCGGCCGTTCACCTCCTGTTGCCCCCCACCTCGCCTCGCGGCGACGCAGTGACGGTCGCTTACGGGCAGGAAGGCCTCTTGCCCGGGGGGCTTCCACCCCTCCGGCCTTGCACGTTTGCAGGCGCACGAGTGTGGTGACGAAGTCACCGACTTGGCCGCCCGCGGAGCGCAGGAGAAAGGGCAGCCGCTCGCCTGAGCGCGGAGACTCAGGGCGTGTCACCATCACTGCCCCTTGACAACCGCATGCGCCTCGCGTAGCATGCTCCCGCACCACACAACCACCCGAGCAGGGAGAAGACCATGATCCGATTCGGCGGACCGCTCTTCGGCGTGGACGCAAAGGACCCCGACGCCGTGGCCCAGGCCTGCAAGGCACTCGGCTATGGCGCAATCTACTGCCCGGACCTCAACCCCGACGACGAGGCGGGCTGCCGCGACTACGGCCGCGCCATCGCCCGACACGGTCTCATGATCGCCGAGGCCGGCGTCTGGATTCGCCTCGCCGGCCCCAACCCCGACGAAACCCGCGCAAACGTCGAGCGCGCCATCCGACGACTCCGCGTGGCCGACCTCACGGGCGCCCAGTGCTGCGTGGACATCGCAGGCTCCTTCCACCCCACCTCCTGGCACGGGGCACACCCCGCGAACGTCGCCGACGACATGCTCGCCGCCGCCGCCGTCATCGCCCGCACCATCATTGACGCCGTCCAGCCACGCCACGCCAAGTTCACCTACGAGATGATGCAGTGGACCCTCCCCGACAGCGCCGACAGCTACCTCGACCTCATCCGCGCCGTGGACCGCAAGCAGTTCGGCGTCCACCTCGACCCCACGAACCTCATCAACTCGCCCCGCCACTTCTACGACACGGGCGCCGTCATCCGCGAGTGCGTGGAAAAACTCGGCCCCCACATCGCCGCCTGCCACGCCAAAGACGTCGGCATGAACCTCACCGACGCCATCGTCCACCTCACCGAGGTCCCCATCGGCACCGGCAACCTCGACTACGCCGCCTACCTCCGCGGCCTCGCCTCTCTGGGCCGCGACGTGCCCCTCATGATGGAGCACCTCAAGACCGCCGACGAATACGCCGCTGCGGCCACCCACGTCCGCAAAGTCGCCGCCGCCGAGGCTGTTCCGCTTGGCTAGCGCATAGAATTGCGCTACAATGCACTATTGGCGGGCCGGGAACAGGAGGTGGGAATCAATGGCCACAACATGCTGCAAGGGCATCGTCAGGGGCAGAACCGTGATCCTCAAGGGAAGGCCCAAGCTGCGCGAGGGGACCGAGGTGGTCGTCACCCCCGTCGAGCACCCCATTGGCTCCCCGCAAGCGGTCCTTGAAGCCCTCAGAGAATCGCCCCCGGTCAGGCACCAGGATGTGGTCGAGCTCCTTCGCCTCATTGACGAGGGCAAACGCCCCGTGCGCTACGACAACCCGCTCACAAGGGGGACCAAGGCGGAGGCACGCTGATGGCGACCTACATGCTCGACACCACGGCGTTCAGCGCGCTGATGGATCGGCACCCGAAGGTCGTAGCCCGCCTCGAGGCCGCCGAAGCCGAGCACCGCATCATCGTGTGCACTATCGTGCGGGGCGAGATTCTCTTCGGCCTCGCCAAGATGCCCGATGGGCGCTGGAAACGCCACCTCGAACTCACTGCGCAGAACGTCTTCCGCAGGGTCCAGTGCGAGGCCGCGGCCCCGAGCGCCGCCGACCACTACGCGCAGATCAAAGCTGAACTGGAGCGCCAGGGCACCCCGCTCGATGAGAACGATCTCTGGATTGCCGCCACCTGCCTGGACCTCGACGCCCGCGTCGTGACCTCTGACACCGACTTCAAGCGCATCAGGGACCTCCCGACCGAGGATTGGACTCTGTGACCGTGTGCAAGTACGCACGCCCTACCGTTCTAGAGATCTCCGGGGTCGCCGGGGGCGGCCTGTGCAGAATCAAAGCAGAGGGTAAGAGAGTAAAACCGCAAAGTGTCAAAAAGTCCTCGCGGAACACACCACACGACACCCGTAGTCGTCCAACCGGTACTCGGAAGGATCCCAAACCCGGAACGCAGAACGGCAGTACCTCGGGTTGAACCGGACATCGGGAAGGCTCCAGTCCGGGTGTGCAGAGGGCAAGTACCTCGGGCGGTAGCTCCACGAGCCGCCGCGCAAGACGCGGAACCGGCCCGGAGCGTCTTCGCTCTTCGACTCGTTACCGTCGTAGTGACTGGTGAAAGGCGAGGCGCACCACTCCCACACGTTGCCGTGCATGTCGTAGAGGCCCCAGGCATTCGGCTTCTTCTCCCCCACCTGGTGGGTGCGAGAGCTTGAGTTCCAATCGAACCAGGCGTACTCGGCCAGGCTCGTATCGGAGTCCCCGAAGCTGAACCTCGTCGCGGCCCCAGCGCGGCAGGCCCACTCCCACTCCGCCTCCGTGGGCAGGCGGAAGCCCCGCCACGTCACCTTCTCATTCAGCTTGGCAACGAAGGACCGGCAGTCGTCCCAGCTCACCATCTCCACAGGGTTCTTTGAACCTTGGAAGCGGCTGGGATTGCTGCCCATGATGGCCTGCCATTGCTCCTGCGTGACCTCATACTTGCCCATCCAGAATGGCTTGGAGATCGTCACCTGGTGTTGGCTCTCATCGTCTCCCCGCTGCGCCTCGCTCACTGGGCTGCCCATGAGGAACTGGCCTGCTGGCACGAGTGCGAGATCCAGCTTCACGCCCCCCCCGAGGTCAACCTGCTGCTCCACTTTGCCACCGAGACTCTCTGCCGCCTCCGCTTGGCGGCGCCGCGCCTCCGCCGCGTCGAACGGCCACCCCTGCGCTGGCCCCCCCGCCGCGGTCACGGGCGGGGGCGCCGGCGATGTGTCCCCGCACCCATTCACCAGCGCCGAGAGAATGGTGGCGAGGATCACCAGGGCGGCGAGGCAGCACCACGTACTTGCCGAGGCCCTCGGTCGCGCGGTAACCTGCGACACTCGGGTGGGCACCGGCGCCGGCGCGCTCGTGCAGCCGGGCCAGCGAGGCCCGGGGTTCTGCGCGAAAACCCCCGCGTCCCCGAGCTTCGGCGGCTGAGCCATCGCGCACCTCCTTCACAAGGGTCCTGCGGACCGGGGGTTGACAGGGGCCACAGCAGTCGCTAGTATGCACTGCGCTGGGCCTTCTGTCAAGCGTCCGCTCAACATCCCAAAAGGACCATACCATGCATAAACTCAATGTGCCCAAGGCCGAAACCGCCTCCCGTCTGGAGCAGATGGAGGGGTATCTGAGGAACAAGCTGCTCCCGTTCTGGATGGAGAATGCGGAGGACAAGGAGTATGGCGGCTTCCTGACTTACTTCGACCGCAATGGGAAGCCGACAGGGGAGACGACGAAGACGCTGCTCTGCCAGGAGCGAATGGTCTACTCCCTAAGTCACGCCCACCGCTGCGGTTATGGCGATGGCCGCTGCCTCGAACTCGCCCGCCAGGGACTTGAGTTCATGGTCGAGCACTTCTGGGACAGCGAGCACGGGGGCTGGTTCTGGATAGCCGACCGGCAGGGCCGCATTCTGGATGATTCTAAGATCATGTACGGCCAGAACTTCGGGATGTACGCCCCCGCCGAATTCGCCCTCGCCGGCGGGGGCGAACTCGGCCGCGAATACGCGCTCAAGACTTTTGCCGCCATTCAGGCTGGGGCAACCGATACCCTCCACGGGGGCTACTACGAAATGCTCAAGCGCGACTGGTCGCCCAAGCCCGGCGGCCCCTACGGCGGTGACCGCAAGAGCCTCGACATCCACATGCACATGATGGAAGCCCTGACCAACCTCTACGACCTCACACGTAACCCCTTGCACGAACGCAAGTTACGCGATGTCATCGCCATCCTCCTCACCCGCATGCTCGACCCGAAAACGGGCTGCGGCATCGCGCAGTTCGCCCTCGACTTCACCCCCCTCGAAGCCATAATGTTCCGCGCCGTCTGGGGTTCCGACCGGGACCAGGGCGGCAAGCCCCGCCCCCTCAACAACACCTCGTTCGGCCACAACGTCGAGCTTGCCTGGCTCCTCAAATGGGCGGTGGAGGTCCTCGGCGACCCCATCGAGCCCTACCTCCCCGCCATCCGCAAGCTCTACGACCACGCCGTCACGTTCGGCATAGATCCAGTGCACGGCGGGGTTTACGTCGAAGGCCCGATGGACGGCCCCGCCCGCGACCTCCAGAAGGAGTTCTGGCAACAGGCCGAGACCCTGGTGGGCATGCTCGACGCCTGCCTCCTCTTCGGCGAGGGTAAGTACTGGACAGCATTCGACATGACGTGGGACTTCCTCTGGGAGCACGGCATCAACCACGCCGTTGGCGAGTGGTATGCTCTTCTCGACCGCGACGGCACGGTGCTCTGGGACTACCTTGGCCACGCCTGGAAGATCAGCTACCACACCGTCCGCTCCGTCATCGAGAGCATCCGCCGCCTCCGCCTCCTCCTTGACGGCGCCTGAGGTGGCGGCCCTCGCCACCATACTTGATCATCCTCCTCCCCCCTGATGGATGATCAAGTATTGCGGATGGGCGATCCGGAGCGGTTTGCGGCCTCCCACCCATACTTGATCAATTCCGCCCCCCTCAGTGTTGATCAAGTATGGCGCTTTGGCGATCCGGGCGGCTCCACGGCCTTCGTTGCCATACTGTATCACTTTCCCCTCCCCCTGAAGTGATACAGTATGGCGCTTTGGCGATCCGCCCTCGTCTACGGCCGTTCGCGCCTGTCCGTATCACTTTCCCCCTCACAGGAAATGATACAGACAGGCGCCCGGCGTCCGCCCCCTGCCAAAATGGCAGCCGCGCGTGGGCAACATTTTTTGGACATTGGATGGACGGTTTTTGGACATCGCCGTGTGCTTCCCCGGAGCCGTCCGCCAGGTCCCCCATTCTCCCGTTTCCGACATTCTGGTAGGATGCGGCGCAAGGGTGCCAAGGAAGGGTCCCAACCGCGCCGCAGGAGTTGGCATCCTCGCTCGCTCGACGATGGACAGGATCGCACCCTCAGACGCCTTGCGCGCCGTCGTCTCTGCGGCGATGGCCAGCGGCGGCGAGGAAAAGGCCACCACGCCGGAGAAGGAGCCGGGGCGCCAGTTCAACTCCAACCTGCCGTTCCGCGTGTGGGCTCAGGTTGACGAGGACGGGCAACCCGACTGTATCGGCATGACGCCGAGCCCCCAGCCGCTGGCCATACCGTCCTGCCACAGGTGGTGGGTGGAGCCCTTAGGCCGGCGCGACATGGCGATGGTGGCCAGGGAACTCAATGCCCAGAGGATCCCGGGGTTGTGTCTCTTCCCTCTTGCGTCGGATGGCGATCTTGAGCACCTCAAGGACGTGAAGGGGTTGCAGTCGCTTGATCTTGCCGGCACGCACGTGACGGATGCCGGGTTGGCTCACCTGAAGGAATTGCAGGGTCTGGAGAGCCTTGAGTTCTGCTGGTGCAGCCGGGTGACGGGGGCTGGCCTGGCTCACCTGAAGGAGTTGAGGGGGTTGCGGCGGCTCAAGCTTCCGCTCACGCCAGTGACGGATGCCAGCCTTGTTTACCTGAAGGAGTTGAGGGGGTTGCATTGCCTCAAGCTTAGTGAAACGAGGGTGACGGACGCCGGTCTGGCCCACCTGAAGGAGTTGGGGGGCTTGCGGGAACTCGACCTTTGGGGGACGCAAGTGACTGACGCGGGCATGGCTGGCCTGAAGGACTTGACGGGGCTGGAGAGGCTGAACCTTGGGAAGACGCGGGTGACGGACGCCGGCTTGGCTGACCTTAGAGAGTTGAAGGGTCTGCGGAACCTCTACCTCGGGGACACGAAGGTGACGGACGCCGGCATTGCCGGGCTGAGGAAGTCGCTGCCTAACCTGCTTGGGAACGCGGGGGCGGAAGCTCGCGCTTCCAAGAGCCACCAGGAGCTGCCGGGAGGGCGTCGCGAAGCGGAGCTTCGCGACGAGAGAAGAGAGGCGAGGACGACGGACGAGGGACGAGGACGATTGGGGAGACACGGCTACTTCACCGCCCCCATCGTCATGCCTTTGGTGATGTGGGCCTGGAAGATGAGGAAGACGAGGAGGATGGGGAGGGCGGCGAGGAAGAGGCCAGCCGAGAGGTAGGGGATGTTGGTGGTGTACTGGCCGCGGAGGTTGGCGACGCCGACCATGAGGGTGCGAAGGCCATCGTCCTTGAGGACCAGAAGGGCGAAGAGGAGCTCGTTCCACATCCAGAGGAAGTTGAAGATGCCGAGGGTGACGATGGCGGGCTTGGCGACGGGGACCATGACGTGCCAGAGGACTTGGAGGTGGTTCGCGCCGTCCACCTCGGCGGCCTCGACGAGTTCGCGTGGGATGCCGCGGAAGTAGGAGGTCATGAGGTAGGTGCCAAACGGGGCGGCAAAGCTGGCGTAGACGAGCACGAGCCCGAGGCGCGAGTTGATCAGCCCGATCTGGGTCAGGAGCGAGTGGAGTGGGATGATGATGACCTGCGCGGCAATCATCATCGAGCCGATGATGGCGTAGAAGAGGAGCCGCCGCCCGCGGAACCGCAGGTGGGCGAGGGCGTAGCCCGCCATGCTGCACACGATCCACGACAGGACAACCGCCGAGACGACGACGAGGAGGGAGTTCCAGAAGTAGAGGCCGAACTTCCCGTACCGCCAGGCGTTGGCGAAGTTGTCGAGCGTCGGGCTGGCCGGGAGGCCGTAGGGGTTGGCCTTGTACTCCGCCTCGCCCTTGAGGGCCGAGAGGGGCATGAAGACGAGGGGGTAAATAGCCGCCACGCTGATGAGGGCGAGGAGGAGGAAGGTGGCGAGGCGAGCGGGGCGGAGAGGGCGGCGAAGTGTGTGTGCCATGTCCGACAGGTCCTTGTGCTCGGGCGCTCAAACTCGAAATCCGAAGCACGAAATCCGAAACAAGCACCAAATCCAAAATGCCAATGACCCAAAGAAGAGCGGCGTGCCGCGCCAGCCTCGGGTTCTTGCGGTTCGGGTCATTTGTCCTTTGTGCTTTGGCATTGTTTCGGATTCCGGGTTTCGGATTTCGGATTTCCCGCCGCTGGCGGGCGGGCCAAGTAGCTTTCGGCGATTCGGCTCATTCGAGCCGAAGACTGCCTGAAGGCAGGACTCCAAACAGGTGGCGCTCTGCGTTCGGAGTCCTGCCTTTAGGCAGTCTGGGGCACGCCCCTGCCGCCGCCGAGTGCGGAAAGCTATTCAGTCCTCGTCTCCTGCCATCAGGCGAATCTGGAGGAGCGCGAGGCCGAAGACCATGAGGAGGAGCGCGGTGCCCACCGCGCAGGCATAGCCCATGGACTCCAGCTCGAATGCCTCCTGGTAAACCTGGTAGCTGACGAGCATGGTGGCGTAGCCAGGGCCGCCCTGGCTCATGACGTAGACGAAAGCGAAGAGGCTGGTGAAGGACCAGACGACGAGGTTGACGCCCCAGAACTCGATGACGTGGCGGAGGGAGGGGATGACGACGTGCCAGAGGAATCGCCAGCCTGTCGCGCCGTCGAGGCGTGCGGCCTCGAAGGTCTCGCGCGGCACCGCGGCCAACCCCGCGAGGAAGACGATGACGCCGTGGCCGAAGACGCCCCAGAGGATGACCATGACCAGGGTGGGCAGGGCGGCGTGGGGGTCGCCAAGCCAGTCGAGGGCCAGGGCGTTGAGGCCCAGGGCGCCCAGCGTGCGGTTCACAGGGCCGTCGGGGCCGAGGAAGGCGCAGAAGAGCGTGCCGACGATGACGGGTGAGAGGACGGCGGGGGCGAAGAAGGCGGCGCGGAAGAAGCGCCAGCCGAAGACCTCCTGGTGGATGAGCAGGGCGAGGAGGAGCGAGACGAGCATCCAGAGGGGGATGGTGAGCATCACGGCGATGTTGTTGGCCGTGCCGCGCCAGAACACGTCGTCGCGGAGGAGCGTGGCATAATTCGACAGGCCGACGTAGCTCGGCGCGCCCACGCCGTCCCAGGCGGTGAAGCTGTGCCACACGGCGCTGGCCGCTGGGAGCAGGCGGAAAACGATGAGGAGGAGGCAGGCGGGGAGGAGGAAGAGGTAGGCGGCGAGCGCGGCGGGCCGCCCGCGAAAGCTCTCGACGCGCTTGCGCCGCCCGGCGAAGGCCCGGCAGAGGATCACGAGGACGGCGATGACTATGGCGAAGATGACGCCGAGGGCGAGGGGGCTGGGGCTGCGGGTTGGCTTGGGGGGCGTCTGGCGGACCTGAATGGCGGCCATCGCGCGGGACACGTCCGCCTGGCCGCTGAGGAGGCACTGGGACTGGCGCATGATCGCGTCGTTCACCCGCATGGTCATCTTGCCGGTCATCTGGGTGCCTATGCGGCCTGCGGCAATCCAGTCGGCGATCTGGCGGGCGGTGGGGTCCGTGATGAGGCTGCGGTCGTAGCTCTGGTTGGCGGGGAAGGAGCCGACCTCGCTGAGAAAGCTCCGCGCGTTCTCGTCGCTCACGACCAGCGCGATGTAGTCGAATGCCTCGCGGGGGTGTTTCGACCACTCGGTCACGGCGTAGGCGAAGGCCCCGCCGATGGGAAAGCGGTCGGCGTCGGGGCCGGGCTGGAAGACAGGGCAGGGCATGACGCCGACGTTATCGGGGCCGAAGTGCTCGGCGAACTCCTTCCAGTGCGCGACGTCGGAGATGAGGCCGAGGAAGAAGGCGGCGTCGCCGCGCAGGAACACGTAGCGGGCGTCGGGCCAAAGGGCGGTGGACATGAAGCCGGTCTGGAAGCAGCCGCGGTCCTTCAGCTCCTTGAGCTTCTGGAAGATGAGGGCGACCTTGGGATCGGTCCAGGGAAGCTCGCCGGAGGCGAGGCGCTGCTGCTCGTCCTGGGTGAGGGCCTGGAAGCAGGCGGAGTTGACGAACCATTCGGCCCAGTGCCCCTCGCGCTCGCCGACGGCGATGCCGGCCTTGCCGATGCGGCGGACGGCGTCGCAGGCGTCGAGGAACTCGCCCCAGGGCATCGCCGTGCCGGGCAAAGCGACCCCGGCCTCGCGCAGGACGCGCTTGTTGTAGTACCAGAGGAGCCCCTGGACGGCGACGGGGACGGCGTAGGGGGTTCCGCGCGGGTCGTAGCCCTCGCTCGTGAGGTCCCAGCCGACGATCTTGTCGCGGAAGGCCGGGGAGACGAACTCCGTGAGGGGCCGCAGGCTTTGGCGCGCGTCGAGCACGCGGCTGCCCTGGTGCAGCATCACCACGTCGGGGCCGCTGCGGGAGGAGGCGGCGGCCTTGAAAATCTGGTAATACTCGTTGTGCGACTGGGCGACGTGGTTTACGGTGACGTGCGGGTGGCGGCGCTGGAACTCCTGGTCAATCCGCGCGAGCCACAGCCCGACGCCCTTCGACGGGTCGGCCGCGTGCCAGTCCCACACCGTGAGCGTGAACGGCTCGGCGGCGACGCCCGGCCTCGCGGCGGCGAGGAGCGCGAGGGCCGAGAGGCAGCAGAGAGGCCGAGCGCTCATGGGCGTGCCCCGCGCTGAGCCCGATCGGTCCGATCCGACCGATCCGACGGATCCGACGGATCGGACGGATCAACGATGGGATAGCGGCCATGCCGCCTCACCGCGCGCGACATGGCCAGGATGTTCTCTGGCCGAAGAAAGCTCGCGAGGCTGTTGCCGCTGGTGGCGATGTAGCCGCCGCCGGGGGCAACGTCGCGGAGCAGGCCCCGCACCTCGGCGGCCACCTGGCGCGGCGTGCCGCGGGCCAGGAGGTCCATCTCCACGTTGCCCAGAAGGCACAGGCGGCCGGCATAGCGACGCTTCATCTCGCGGATGTCCATCGCCCCCTTCTCGTTGGGGTGCAGGCCCGCCACGCCGAGGGCTATGAGGTCATCGGCCACGGGCGCCATATTGCCGTCGCTGTGGAACACCCACGGGATCGTCAGCTTCTCGGCCACGCGGCGGAAGCGCGAGGCGACGACCTCGCGGAAGACGGCGGGGGAGAAGAACGGGCCGCTCTTGAAGGCCATGTCGTCGGTCGTCACAAAGGCATCGAAGCCGGCCTCGCCCGCCTGCTCGGCGAGTGCGGCTGCCCAATCTGTGTAGCGGTCCAGCACCGCCTCGACCAGGGGGCGGTTTTCATGGAGCGCGACGCAGAAAGCCTCGAAGCCCAGGCTCACAATGGTCGGGAAGAGGCCGAGCCGCGTCACGAAGAACGCCGCATAGTCGCCCTTGCCCTGGGCGAAGGCGCGGGCCTGCGCCCAAAGCCCCTCGTCGCGCGGGTCGGGCAACTCGATGAGCTTCAGGTCCGCCTCGCTCTTGATCATCCCCTCGCCCACGAACTGCCGTCCCCCTTCCCCTTCCCCGGTCTTCGCATAGACAGGCGGGCGGAGGACGTAGAGGATGTTGTCCATCCCCAGCCGCTTGGCGAGGCCCTTGGCCTCCTCGGCCGTCCAGCCATTGTCCCCCACCCCCTCGGCCCAGCCCATCATCCTCCGCGCCAGCCCGGGGTCAATCCACAGCTCGCAGTACGGCACCCGGTCGGGCACTTCGCACCGCAGCGCGGCCAGCACTCTTTCGCGCGATGTCATTGCTTCCCCCAGGTACGGCTCTGCACCGCAAAGCGTACAGGGAACCGCCACTGGCTTTCGCCCCCACTGGGCTTGTCCCAGTGGGGCGCAGGATTGGCAGCTACCCCGCGGTGGGCTTTACCCCCTTCTCCCCCTCTCCCCCCGCCCGCCGCGGGGCGGACGGGGGGAGAGGGGGATGGGGGGTGAGGGCCGCTCGGCGTAGCGGTCAATCCCTCGCTCCACCGACACGAGGTCGGTGGGGGCGTGCACCTCGTCCGGCTCACCTGCTGTGCCGCAGCTAATCCTATAGCACACAAGCCCCCCGCGCTCAAGCGACTGGCCACAGAATGGCCGCTATTCGACGAACCGGAAGGAGAACAGGTCAGCATCCTCGAGCGCGAAACGCAGGCGGACAGGCTTGCCGGGCAATTGGACGAGCCCCCAGGCCATGTAGTTGCTCCGGTTGCCATCGCGGTCCTCGGGCGCGGTCAGCGGGATCAGCGCCTCAGTCCAGCGGTGGAACGTGCGGCCGTCGCGGCTCGACATCAGCGTCGGCTCGACCTGTTGCGTCTTGGGAAGGGACCTCGTGGGGAAGCCAATGAGGGCCAGCCGCCTTTTCTGCCTTCCCCAGGCTGCGTGCCTTTTCCTCTAGCCCCGCCGACGCGGCGTCCCCCTGGTGGACCACCACCCGATAACGCAGGGTTAGGGCTTGGCCCTCGTCAAGCTGGATACCGCCCTTGGCCTCGATACTTGCCTGGATGCCCCAGTACAGGTAGTCCCGCCGCCAAACGGTCGGATAGGGGTTCTGGGGGTGGGCGATGAAAGCCACGCCGTGTACAGATGACTGAATCGCAACGCCCGCTGGTGGGGGTGGTCGTCGCCGGGAAGCCGCGCCTTCTTCCGGGCATACTGGTCCGCGGCCAACTCCGTGCCGTCCGGCGCCTTCAACGGGTAGAAGAACTGCGTCACCGAGGGAGCCCCCTCCTCGACCCCGTAGTTGTAGTCCGTGAAATGCTGGCCGTTGATCTCCACGCGGATCCTCTGCTCATCTTTGACCAGCCGCACGCCTTTGGGCGCGTCGGGAGGCCCGGCCCCCTCCGCCGCCCGCGTGGCCGCGGGCGATGCGGCTAGCCATAGGACCAGCAACGCCGCCGCAGTCCTCGTGGTCTTCACTTGTGTGCCTCCATCGCTTTGAGCAGTTGTTCCACGCGGGACCGCCACTGTTTGTCTTCCGTTGCAGCCTTGATTTTCTCGAGCACAGGCTTCACCGCATCGGGATGTGTCTTGTGAAGCGCGGTGGCGATGTTCCATGCGGCCTGGATCGCCTCCTTTTTCACTTTCGGGTCGTCAAGGTGGCCCGCGACCAGCTTCAGGCCATCCGGATGGGGCTGCTGCCCGAGATGGCTGAGGAACCCCACTTTTTCGGCGGGCTGGAGCGCGATCTCCATGCCCAGGGTGCAGCGGCGGACGATCTCCTTGTGCGCG
>VGYV01000177.1 GCA_016872855.1 Planctomycetota bacterium | reverse complement strand
CACGAGGCCGCGTTCGTAGTGCGGGCTTCAGCCCGTCCTGGCGAGGTACGGCCTGAAGGCCGCACTACGAACAAAGTGCGCGAGCTGTTGCCTGTCTTCGACAAGTTCGCCCCCCTCACCCTGTGGCTGCCCGCGAACAAGGCGGGCAAGGGCTACATCCTGCACCCCGTCGGCCTCACGTGCCACCTGGGCGCCGAGGGGGTCACGGCAGGCGCGGGCGGGGGCCAGAGCGTCGAGGGGCTGCGCATCGCGGGCCACACGGTCGAGATTCCGCTCTATGGCTACCCGGTCGAGGGCATCCCCGGCGCAAGGCTCGTCATCCCAGGCGTCGAGGACTTCAAGTGGGACCGCGAGCCGGGGCGGCACTTGACCAACTGGTATCCCCGCCAGGCCCCCTACGAGCTCCAGCTCGCCAAGGAAGGCCCGATCCTGAGCATCGAGGGCGACTTGCGGAAGCTGCCCTTCAAGAGCGTCGGCGTGGACATCGCGGACCGTGCGAAGGGCACGCAGCGCGTCGTGGCGGTCGAGCTTGCTTCCCGCCAGCTCACGCCCGGCCAGCCGCTCAAGGCGTGTGTCCGGGCCATCGAGTCGGCGGGCGTCGTGGATGCGCCCATCTTCGCACAAGTCCAGCCCTATGGGACCAGCGAATGGACGGATCTCAGGCTAAGCCAAGCTGACGGCGGCAACGCCGAGATCGCCGTGCCCGACCTGCCCGACGGCGTGTACCGCCTCCGCCTGGGCGTGAAGCCGCAAGGCGGCAAGCCGCTGGCGGCCGAACAGTGGGTAGGCCTGGCGCGCAAGCGGCCGGCGGCCGGCGGCCTCTTCGCGCCGCGGGGCCGCGACGCCTTCTTCCGCGGCGAGGCATTCTGGCTCGGGCTTGGCATCCTCGCCATCGGCGAGGCCATTCCCGCCGGAACCCCGGTCGAGGTGGACCTGGTTGACCCCCGCGGGCAACGCTTGCCGCTCCTGCGCCAGTCGCTCTCGAAGCCCGTCTCGACGCGCGAGACGCTGGTTGTGCAGGTCAGTGCCCCGCTCAGCTTGGTCCTCGCTCCAGGCCGCTACCGGGTCGAGGCTAAGGTGGGCGCACACGCCGCCCGGCCGCTCGCGCTCGACATCGTGGACCCCACGCCTCGCACGCCCTTCGCCAACGTGCTGGTCGGCAAGTACAACGTCGCCGGCGACCTCTATCAGCGCATCCTTCGCACGGGTGAGGGGGCCGAGGACCTGGCCCGCGAGACCGTGGCGATGGGCTACAACGCCTTCATCGGCATGACCTACGACATCAGCCGCGTGTTCCGCCACGACCTGGACCTAGAGCAAGTCGTCCGCGAGCGGCCCGAACTCGGCCCCGTCGAAAGCTACTACCAGCCCAGCGGCCGCGACCGCTTCCTCAACGCCGCCGTCCGACACAACCTGCCCTTCTACGAGAACCTGTTCACCTACAACGACACCATGCTGCCGCGCGAGCCGAAGGTGCTCGAGGCCTGCGAGCGCTACGTGAGCCTCGAGGTCGCCTCGATGCGCCACAGCCCCGCGCTCAAGGGCGTGTGCCTCTACGACGAGTTCTACGACTCCGCCGACACGGGCACGGCGATGTCGCAGATGTTCTTCAAGGCCCAGGAAGCCGTGTTCCGCGAGCGGCACAAGGGGCTGACCAGCGCCGAGGCCCTCAAGGCCCTCGACCGCTTCGCCAGCCGCCCCGCAGGCCACCGCCGCATCGAGGACCTCGACAAGTACCGCACCTGGCCCGCCCACAACGACTGGGACTGGCGGACCTTCTCCGAGCGCATGGCCGCCGCGGCCCGCCGCGTAGCGGCGGGCATCCCAGATTCCAGATTCCAGACTCCAGATTCGCACCCCGACAACCGACAACCGACAACCGACAACCGCAGTTTCCGCCTCCTCACCCTCCAGCGCTTCTGGGGCGGCAACGGCGGCAACCTCGCCCCCAACGGCACCTCGGGCGACGTGTTCGCCCCCCTCGACATCGCGGCCTGCGTGATGTACAAGGACGGCGGCTACGGGGACAGACCCATCTTCGCCCCCATGCAGGCCGACGTGATGCGGGTGCGAGACGGCCTGCCTGTGTGGACCCAGCTCCACACCTTCGGCTCGCCGCCCCTCTTCGGCGACCACATTCTCCGCCAGGCATTCTTCGGCCTGTCCCAGAAGGTCGAGGGCTTCACCTATTTCACCCTGAGCCACGACTACCGCCGCCCCAGCGCCATTGACAACCGCAGCACCGTCCGCAATGTGGCCGAGCCCCTCTGCACCCGTTACGGCGGCCTCTTCGCCGCCTGGCAGCGCGGCTACAAGAAGGTCGCCGTCTACTACTCCCGCACCGCCGACTACCTGTATCCCCGCAAACCCAACAGCCTGCCCCATGCCTGCGAGGGGCTGTGGGTGGCCTGCGTGCGGGCAGGGTTCCCCGCCGACTTCCTCTACGACGCGGACATCCTGGCGGGCCGCGGGATGGACTACGCAGTGGTCTTCGCCCCCGGCTTCACCTACGAAGAGGAGGCCCCGCCGCCGCTCCTGGCCGCCCTGAAGCGCCTCGTGGGCGCGGGCAAGACCCTCGCCGTCGAGCGCGGCAGCAAACTACCGGTCGAGGGCATCGTCCGCCTCGATTCCGACCTCGACGAGTACGACGACAAGGCTGGCGGCGCCTTCCCGCGCAACATTGATTTCGAGTTCGAAATGGTCTTCGACCAGACCGAGGAGACCACGAAGCTGGTTCGCGCCTTCCTCGCCAAGCGCATCCCGCCCGCCGCCGAGCACAACCTGCTGGTCGGCCCTGATTGGCTTCGATGCGGCCAGGCCGAATACCTGGTCATCCCCAACTTCGCCCCCACAAAGTTCACGGGCCTGCACAAGACCCTCTACCAGGCCCCCGACACACCGACCCTTCGCTTCCCCAAGCGCCCGCCAGCGTGCTACGACATGTTGGAGATGAAGCCCGTCGAGGCCAAGAGCGATGGCGACTGGATGAGCCTGAAGGCGGACATGCGGGCCTATCCAGGCAAGGTCTACGCCTTCCTTCCCGCCCCCATCGCCCGCGTGGACCTGCGGGCCACGGCCAGCGTGAGGGCGGGCGAGGCCATTCATCACGCGGTCTCCGTCCTCGATGCCCAGGGCAAGACGATTGACGCCGGCCTCCCCATCGAAATCTCGCTTCGGGACCCCGCAGGCGGCGAGTGGCAGACCGTGTACCGCGCCGCGACGCCGACCTATGAAGGTGCCTTCCACCTGCCCGTGAACGTCCCGGCGGGCAACTGGACGCTTCGCGTCCGCGAACTCATCAGCGGCTCCTTCGCCGAAATGCCCATCGCTGTAGGCGGGGCGTCTCTGCCCCGCGATCTGCCCGCAGCCACACTCGACGAGCGCACCGTGCGCGTCCACGACGCGCCCCGCACCCAGGAGTTCCTGAAGGCCAAGCCGCCCATCGTCATCGCCGTGGACGCGGAGCAGGCGTGGGTGCGCCCCCACGCCGAGCGGCTGGCCAAGGCGCTTACCGCGGCAGGCCGCGAGGCGAAGGTGGCCTCGGTGGCCGACGTCGTGCGTTTGCCGGTGGACTGGAATGGCGACCAGCCGACGATTGACGGCACGCGCCTCTGGCGCGGCAACGTGGTGGACCCCGGGCTGTTCGTGGACGCCCCGCTCATCCTCCTCGGCAAGCGCTACGAGAGCCGGCTCATCGAGGCACTGGTCCGCCGCGATCTGTTGGCCGAGCCGCCCATCGGCGGCTGCTTCCCCGGCCCGGGCCGAGCCATCGTGGCCTGGGCGCCCCGCGCCTTCTCCAACGCACACGACACCGTGTGCCTGCTCGCTCACGACAACGAGGGCCTTTCGCAAGGCATCGCCGCACTTCTGGCTATCCAGAGGGACGAGCAGGAAATCGGAAACCCGAGACCCGAAACTCGAAACCCGAAACCCGAAACTGCCGCGACGCAGCATGGCCGTTCGGCGACCAGCTTCCGCGATGCCATCCATGGCGAGGACCTGGTGCGGGCCGTGGATGTTGAGCCCACCTCGGGCCGCACGGTCGTGGGTACGAACGGCTATGGCCACAACCTGTTCTGCTTCTCACCCGACGGCAAGCTGCTGTGGAAGCAGTTCTTGCCCGAGCACAACGTCTACACGGCCCACTGGTTCGACGGCGGCAAGCGGGTCGTCGCGGCCATGGGCCGCGGCTTCCACGTCTTCCTGCTCGACGGCGCGGACGGCCGGGTGCTCAAGAAGTTCGCCTCGACCGAGTGGCCGCACTTCCACGGTGGCTTCAACACCTATCAGGAGGGCGCAATCAACACCGAGGTGCCCGTCGCCGTGAACCCGCCCCTTCGCCAGATCCTCATCGGCGGCATCACGGGCATCCTAGCCGTGGACTTCGACGGCAAGCGGATGTGGTATCGGGACAGGGCCGAGGCCATCGCCGCCTACCCCGCTGAGGCGGTGCAGACGGCGGGGGCCGAGTTCGGTCGCACCGTGGTCGTGGGCGACTTCGCCCTCAGTCCCGACGGCGCCCGCCTTGCCCACGGCGAGTACGCCATCTGCGGCTCCACACAGGTCGCGCCCGACAAGATCGCTCCCGTGTGGAAATACACACCGATGATCCTCGACGCCCGTACGGGAAAGGTGCTCGCCCAGAACGACGAGGACCCAGGCAACCACACCAGCCCGTGGGGCTGGTGGGTCACGTGGCCAACGGGCTCGCCCGTCCCTTGGGCCCACTCCAAGGGCCTCGCCTTCCCACTCAATGCCGACGGCAAGCGCGGCGAACTCGTCGCCGTCGAGGGCCGCAGGCTGAGCGATGGCGGGCGCCTCATAGCCGAGCCGAGGTCGCTGGAACGCCTAGGGCAAACGCAATGGGCCACCCGCTCCGACACCGTCTGGGTGCCCGAGCTGGACCGCTTGAGCCGCGACGAGGGCCGCCTCTACCGCTGCGGCCGCGACGGCCTCATCCAGTGCGTGGACATGAAGACTGGCCGCCAGCTCTGGCAGCAGATGCTCCCCTTCTCGGCCACCCTCTGCCCTCTCCCCGACGGGGCCGTGGCCGGCACGCAGAACGGCACAGTGACCCGCCTGGACGCCACCGGCAAGGTCCTCTGGCAGACCCGGCTCCGCGACCACCACGAAGTGCCGCCGAGCGACTACCCGGCCTACGTCCGCCAGGCCGAGGCGCGCGACCCCGACTCCACCGAGGAGTTCTTCCCCGTCGGCCAGGACCGCCCCGACGACTACAAGGACATCCTGCGAATGGGCTTGGAGCAGCTCGAGAACCGCAGCTTCGAGGAGACGGGCGCATGGGATGGGGATGCCCGCTTCGCCGCCCCCGGCCACACGGGCAAGCAGAGCCTTGCCCTTGCCGCGGGCCAGCTCGTCACCCAGAAGCTCCAGCGCAAAGTCGTCCCCTCGGCCACCTATCTGCTCGAGTTCTTCTATCGCGTGGACGACGCGCAGACGCGCGTCGTCGCCGGCGCGCTGCTCAAGGGCGGCAAGGAGACGCTCACGGCCTCGAAGTTCGCGGCGCGGCCAGGGGAGTGGGCCTTTGGGCGCCTGGCGGTGAAGACGATGGCCGACACGGCGAGCATCGAGGTCGGCTTCGAGGCCGAGGGCGGTTCCGCGCTGGTGGACGACGTGAGCCTCCGCCCCATCCGCTTCCCCTCGGCCAACCTGCTCGCCGACCCCGAGCTGCACGCGGTCGAGCCGACCTATGTCCGCGACATCCGCGTGCAGTACAACCGCGTCCCAGCCAGCCTCACGGACAAGCTGCGCAGCCGCAACCACGTCGTCGGTCTCCGCCAGGGCCTCGTCTCCACCGCCGCACGCTTCACCCAGGAGCAGGCGTTCCTCCACAATGGCCGCCTCGACGACGTCGGGCCCGTCTGGTTCTACCAGCCCGACAACGTTGGCTTCAGCGCCGTCCTCACCCAGGCCGCCTACGTCTCACACCTCGTCCTCTACCTGAACAACGCGACGCCGGACAATGCCTACTCGACGCTGAGCATCGTGGCGAACAACCTGGAGACGAAGCTGCCCGAGGCCGTGGCCCTCGTGCGGTGCAACCGCCGCCGCTTCATCGTCGTCCATTTCCCGAAGCTCCTGCACACCGATGCCATCAAGGTGCTGCCTGGCCTGCACCGGGCGCACAGGGAGTGCCTGACGGAGATCGAGGTCTACGGCCCCCTCGGCGGCCCACACACGGCTCAGGCGCCCGACGACCCGCTCGCCACGCCGATGCTCATGGGCGCGCCTAGCCACGTGCCCGCGAAGCTGCCGCCCGATCTTGTGGGCGACTACGCTGAGCTGGGCCGCGTCTCCATCCACCAGCCGGCCTACTACGTCGGCGCGACCGCTGTGGGCGGGGCGTCTCTGCCCCGCGAGAAGCGGGACGAGGCGACGCGGGGCACAGAGGCCCCGCCCACAATCCAGTTCACGTTCGGCGATGCGAACGGGCGGATCCGCTCGATTGTCGTCCGCGAGCCGGACCCGAAGGACCGCTCGGGCCGCTGGGTGAACGCGGGGCCGACGTGGAATCTGGCGACGGTGACGCCGACGACCACTCCCGCGCGCTATCGCGGCCGCCTCCTCGTCGGCTCAGCCGACCATCGCCTCCATGCGGTGGCGGACAACGGGATGCCCCTCTGGTCCTACGCCACCGGGGGCCGCGTCTGCTCCGCGCCAACCCCGAGCGGTGACGAGGTGTTCTTCGGTTCCGATGACGGCCGGCTCTACAAGGTGGACGTTGATTCCGGCCTGCTCATCTGGGAGTTCGCCACGGGCGACAAGGTGCGCAGTGCCCCCGCCCTCGCGCCTGTGGGCGGGGCGTCCCTGCCCCGCGTCTTCTTCGCCTCGTGGGACGGCTTCCTTTACGCCCTCGACGCGGCCAAGGGCACCCTGGTCTGGAGGGCGCCCATCGCCAGGTACACCCGCTCCAGCCCCGCCGTCCACGAGGGCAAGGTCTTCATCGGCGATGAGGAGGGGCGGCTCCACGCCTTCGACGCAACCAGCGGCAAGCCGCTCTGGAATGTCGAGGTGGGCGGCCACATCTCGTCCTGCCCCGTAGTCAGGCCCGATGGCGTCGCAGTGGTCAGCGACCAGGGCGTCGCCGCCCTGATCGGCCATGACGGCGCGGTGCGCTGGAAGCGCGACCTCGGCTCCCGCCTGGCCGGCCAGCCCGTCGCCACGCAATCCCAGCTCCTCATCCCCACCGAGAGCGGCCCCCTAGTCCTTCGCCGGGCCGACGGGCAGCCCGATGGACGCCTCCGCGCGCCCGAAAGCCAGGGCAAGGTCATCACCCTCGCGCCCTATGGCGACAAGTTGTTCCTCGTCGCCGCCCGCGCGTCGAGCGACAGCCGCACTCCGCCGCGAACCTATGTCACCTACGAAGGCACCGCCATCGTCTGGGGGCCGAAGCAAGGAAAAGCCGATGCAAAGTGAAGAAGGCAAAAGGCAAAAGGCAAAAGGCAAAAGGAGGAACCGGACGGTCCGGCTCTCGCGGCTGTTGGCGTCCCCCTTCTTCCATCTTTGCCTTTTGCCTTTTGCCCTTTGCCTTCTGCCTTCTCCTGTCCTCTCCGCCGCCGGCTACCACCTGATCGAGAACTTCACGGCTCCGCTGCCGGCCAGCGGCCCGGTGAGTGTGGAGGCCGACTATGCGCAGCCCAAGGTCGGCCTCGCCGCGGCACGGCTGGCCTACTCGCTCACGCCCAAGCAGGGCCACGCCTGGCTCGGCCTCCCGAACGAGGCCATCCGCATCCCCGAGCCGGGGCACGTGCGCCTGTGGGCGAAAGGCAACGGCTCGGGCGATGAGCTTCAGTTCACCTTCCTCCACGCCGAGCCGTTCACGGACCAGCAGGGCAACCGCCATCTCCGCGACCACAAGCGCGTGGACATTCCGGCCATGAGGCTCGATTTCACCGATTGGCGCGAGCTGACGTTTGACCTCTCGCAGGTGCCCAAGGGCAGGAGCATCTGGTGGGAACGCCTGGACATCCGCGGCCGGCGGAAGGAGGGCGAGCCGACCGACGCCGTCGTGCTGCTCGACGATCTACGGCTCTACCCCGCCGCGGGCGCCCCGCCCGCCACACTTGCCACGCGCCTCCTCGGGCCGCCGGCACGCGACTTCGCCCGCGAAGTGGCCCTGGCGTTCGACGTCCGGAGCTTCGTCGCCGCCCCCGCCAAGGTCCAGGCCCGCCTCACCCTCACCGACCGCAACGGCAGCCGCGTCGCCGCCCAGGACTTCCCCCTCGCCCTCGGCCCCAACGAGGCCAAGGAACTGAAGCTCGAACTCAAGCTCGACAACCCCGATGCCTTCCTCCCCCCCTTTACGCTCGAGGCCGACGTGGCGTCCGCCGACCTCCCCCAGCTCTCGCAGCGCACCGAGAGCAAAGTGGTGATGGCCAACAGCGTGCTCCTCTTCGACGACTTCTCCGACGTGGCTGGCCGCTGGTTCACCGCCGGCTTCCCTGAGAGCCTGCGCGACGGGCGCGGCGCGGGCTCCTGGAACGAATGGTGCCACGGCGAGGCCCAGCGGTGCAGCCCCTGGGCGCAGACTTCCGCAGCCATACGCCGCGTGGACGCGGCGATTCCATATCCCACATCCCAGATTACAGATTGGCCCAAGACCCCAACCCCGACAACCGATAACCGACAACCGACAACCCCCGGCTTCGCCTTGCGCTTCGACTACGCGGGCGACGCCGTGGCCTATAACGGCCGCGAGCGCTATCTGCCCGGCAACGCCTTCCGCCTGGGTGTGTGGGTGAAGGGCGATGGCAGCGCCTCGCGCCTGTCCGTGCTCACGCTCGACTACACGGACGCCGCCGACTTCTGGCCCGGCGGCTGGCGCCGCATCCGCCACGGCGAGCTGCCGGTTTGCACGCTCGACTTCGCCGACTGGCGCTACATCGTCGTGCCCCTGCCCGGCAATGGCCTGGGCAGCAACGCCCCGCGCGGCTCGACCAACGAGCTAGACTTCCCGCTCGAACTCACCGCCTTCCGCATCGCCCCCGAAAAGCCCGACGGCACCGGCACCGTCCTCCTCGGCCCCATCGTCGTCCACACCCAGCAGGAAGCGGCAACCACCCTCGCCGTCCACGTCGGCTACGACGACCCTGACCGCCGCTTCGACCCCAAGCACGGCGCGTGGGCCACGGTGCAGAATGCCTCGCCGGCTCGCGCCCGCAAGGTGCGGGCCACCTGGGCGCTGCTCGACCGCGCGGGCGAAGCCATCGCCAGCGGCACACAGGACCTTAGCCTGGCGCCAACGCAGTTCGCTAGCTTCCGCATTGACCTGGCGAAGCAGGACGCGGGGCGCGGAGGCCCCGCCCACAACGCGGCGAGCCGCCTTGGCCCCCTCCGCCTCCAGGTTGTCGCCTCCGATGCAGCCGATGGCAGCGTCTCGGCGACGCGCGAGTTGGTCCTTGCCAAGCCCGACAGCGTGGCGTTGCTCACGGGCTTCGAGAGCGGCCGCGGCTACCTGGGGCTGAAAGCTCTCGGGCTCGACACCTCGCCGCCCGCAGGCAAGCCCGCCGCCGCGACCTCTGCGGCCCAGGCCCGCAGCGGCAAGCGCTCGCTCGCTTTCGAGTGGGACAAGGCGAAGAAGCCCGCGCCCCGCCACGGCTACCCCACGCCCCGCGCCCTCCTCATCGCCTCGATTGACCCACCGCTGCCGGGGATACCGACCGACATCGAGCTGTGGCTCCACGGCGACAGATCGGGCGCGCTCTTCTACCCCCTCATCGGCGACACCGAGGGCGTGAGCCATGGGGGGCACTTCCGCACCTTTGACCTCTTCCTCGCCGAAGTCGTGGCGACAAGCGTCCCGCTTGTCGAGCAGGACCGCAAGCGGGACGCTTGCGGCTACAAGAATGCCGTGAAGGTGGACTGGCAGGGCTGGCGGAAGCTGGAGTTCCGCCTGCCAGGCATCCCGCCGGGCTGGAACAAGCCGATGCCCGTCCTCGGCTTCGTGCCCAGTTACCCCCTCGGCCTCCATCTGGCCGTGGACCCCGCCGACGCCACGACGGAGCGCGGCACGCTCTACGTGGACGACGTCCGCGTCCGCACCCACCTCGAGCCCGCCACCCGCCTCTCCCTAAGCTACGAGCCGCCCGACGACTCAAACATCCTTCCCCCCGGCGCATCCGTCCGCGTGACGGTCAGCAACTCCGACGCGGTCGCGTCCCGCGCGGCAGCGTTCAGCGGCGGCGTGTTCGACTGGCGCGGGCGGCGTCTCAACGGCGTTGACGAGAAGCTGGCTCTCAAGCCCGGCGAAACCCGTGACATCGAGGTCGCCAAGGCCCTCCCGCCCGGCGCCTTCGCACTTCGAGCGAAGCTCACGGATGGCAACCGCACGCTCGCCAGCATCGAGGAGGACATCCTCGCCCCCAGCTTCCCGGGCGGCCTGCACCCGTTCGTCCTCGCCTCCGAGTGGAAGCTGCGGGCAGCCGTCCAGGACCGCTTCACGCTGGTGGACGAGGATTGGGACTGGGTGGAGCACCACGCGGGGAACGTGCAGCTCGACTCGGCCCGCCAGCGGATGCGGCCCGTGGGGGAGCGCGGGGCTGAGCCGTGGCTGCTCCTGGGCTACAGCGCCTACTGGGCGGCAGGCGTCGGCCTCGAACAGCTCAAGGCAGGGGCCTTCGAGCGCCGCCTCCGCGATGCCGGCCACGCGGTGGACACCTTCCTGGTGCCCGAGCGCCCCGCCGATTGGGACAGCTATGCGTGCGAAGTGATGCGCGCGTTGGGCAAGGACGTTGCGGGCTTCGTGCTCTGGAACAACCCCGAGGCCGGCCCCATCGCCGTCCCGCCCGAGCGCTTCGCCCGGATGCTCAAGTCGGCAGACAAGTGGCGCCGCCGCTACTGCCCGCAGACGCCGCTGCTCCTCGGCGGGATGAACCCCGCGACGGCCGCGCCCTATATCCGCAAGCTCGCCGAGCACGGCGCCGCCGACTGTTTCACCGGCATCAACGTCCGCCTCGACGTCGGCCGCCTGTCGCCCGAGGACGCCCGTGTTGTGGCCACCGTCCGCGACCTCCAGGCCGCCCTCCGCGAAGGGGCGAAGGAACCAAAGTCCGTCCTCCTCACCGACCTCGACTGGGCGGTGGAGAGCGGCGAGCGGGGCCTCAGCGCGTTCGACCAGGCGGCCTATCTCACTCGGAGCGAGCTGTTGCTCCATGCTCTCGGTATCTGCCCCGCGCTCTCCATCACGAATATGGACCATGCCCGGCTGGGCCTCGGCCTCACCCATCGCCGCCGCGTCTGGGCCCCGCCGCTGGCCGAGCAACCCGAGACTTTCCAGCTCCGCCCCGCCTGGTGGGCCATCGCCCGCACCCGCCAGCTCCTCGACGGCTTGACGCCCCAGGGCGCCATCGAAGTGCAGGACGTTGTGCCCGACCGCACCCGCTGCCTCCTCTACACCCGCAAGCCCGACGGCAAGGCGGTGACCATCGCCTGGCGGAACGCCGATGCTGGCGAGGTGAGCTTCGCCCACGCAGGCACGCCAATTGAGGCGGCTGAGGACATCTTCGGCACCCCCGTGCCCGTGCGCGACGGCTGGCATGCCATCGGCAAGGTGCCCGTGCTATTCACCCTCGGGGGCCAGACGGCAGGTCTCTCGAAGCTCTGGGTCCGCGATGCGGCGGAACCCGCCTGGCCGCAGCGCGTCCTCGCCGTCTTCACGCCCACGGCGGGCGGAGAGGCGGCCACGCTCGCCGGCCGCACCGTCACAGGGGCAATGGCCGAATGGTCAGGCGTCAGATTCCCCAAAGGCGGCGTCGAGCGCTTCACCATCGCCGTGCCTGCGGGCGCCGACCTGGTGTTGCGCAAGCGCTTTCTGCTCGACGGGGCGGGACAGAAGGCCGAGGTGCTGCTCGACGGCAAACCCGTCGGCACGTGGGACCTGACACGCTCGGCGGCGGAGCTTCAGGGCGGCCTGCGCGAGGCCATCTTCTTCGTGCCAATGGGCGGGAAGGCCCAGGCGGCCATCGAGGTCCGCTACCAGGGGCCGGCGAACACTGCGGGCTGGTGCGCCCTGGAATATCGCGGCGGGGACTTCCCCCTCTCCGCCGTGGGGCCGCTCCACGCCGACCAGAACGTGGGCGCGCTTCGCTGGGCGCGAAACACCATTGGCGCGCCCCTCGCCATCGGCCAGACGCGCTTCGCCAACGGCATGGGCGTCTTCGCCCAGAGCCTCCAGGAGTTCGCCCTCAACGGCCAGTTCCGCCGCTTCACCGCCACGATCGGCGTGGACGCCGTGACCGAGGGCCGCGGCTCGGTCGTCTTCGAGGTCCACGCCGACGGCAAGAAGCTCTGGGCCTCGCCCGTGATGTCGGGCCTCGACGAGCCGCGGAAGCTCGACCTCGACGTGAGCGGGGTCAACCGCCTCCGCCTCGTCGTCACCGATGCCGGCGACGGCAACAAGGGCGACGCCGCCGACTGGGCCGAGCCGACCCTTCACCGGTAGGAAAGGAAAGCCAGAATGTCGAATGCAGAAGGGCGGGCGGCCATTCATCATTCATCATTCATCATTCATCATTCGACATTCATCCTCTCTCTCCTCGCGCTCGCCTTCGCCGCGGAGGGGCCCGGCGTCATCCCCAAGGCCGAGAAGCCCGTCGTGATTGACGGCGTGCTCGACGAGCCGTGCTGGCGGCAGGCGCCCGCCGTACGCGTGGACTACGTGAACAGCAAGCAGGGGGTGCTGAGCGACGAGCCGCGAGCCGTCGCCCGCTTCGCCTGGGACGAGTGGTATCTCTACATCGCCTACGAGACGTTCGACCGCAACCTCGTCGCCGTCGCCACCGGCCGCTCCGAGGGGCCGCCCGACAACGTCCGCGAGGGCTGCGAAATCTGGCTGGACGACAAGAAGGTGGACGTCGTGGAGTTCTTCCTGTCGTTCGGCTGCGAGCGCTTCTTCTGGGAGGTCCACCACAACGCCGCCAACCAGTTCAACGACGTGTGGATCATGGTTCCTGACCCGGCCTGGCCCGTAGCACAGTCCTCGATGGTCACCTGGGGCATCTTCTTCGGCCACGAGGTGTGGCTGAAGGACGACGGCGAGCATCGCTTCGCCAAGTCTGTGCGCCTCAAGCCCAGGGCCGACGGCAAGCCGTCCACCATCAACGACCCGAGCGATGTTGACACGGGCTACACGGCGGAGCTGCGGCTGCCCTGGCTCGGCCTCGGCGCGCCGGCCAAGTGCCGCACCTGGCTCGAGCGCCCGCCCAAGACCCCCGGCAGCCCGAAGGAGCGGCAGCCCGGCCCGTGGGAGATGGCGGGGCAGGAGATGCTCATCCTGGCCGCCGTGCAGGATGGCGACCTCGCGGAGCGCTACCACCACTCCAGCCCCACGCGCAAGGGCGGCTGGTTCCACACCAGCGCGGCCCACTGGCCCCGCTACCGCCTGCGCGCCGCGCCCACCCCGTGAGCCCAGGCAGTACGTAAGCGATTATTTGGCAGTACAGAAAGACTTTCTTGCGTCGAGCACTCCCGCCCGAAGTGTCTTAGAAACTATCTCAGAACCCACGCGGGCTGCGACGCCAGCGATTCTGGCCGCAGGCAAGGAGTGAGGAGGAGGCGATGCAACGGAGAGCATCGGTGACGACGAACGACACAGCCTGCGGCCAGAAGTCGCGGC
>VGYV01000176.1 GCA_016872855.1 Planctomycetota bacterium | reverse complement strand
CCTTCGGGAGCAAGAGGCGCGGCGGCTGAAGCCGCCGGCTACCCACTGTGCTCCCTTCGGGAGCAAGAGGCCCGGCGGCTGAAGCCGCCGGCTACCCGCTCTGCTCCCTTCGGGAGCAAAAGGGCGGCTGAAGCCGCCGGCTACCCACTGTGCTCCCTTCGGGAGCAAGAGGCCGAAGCGCCCGCGATTGTGTCCCCTTACCTGCGGGGCGACTTACTAAGGGATGAAGGGACGCAAGCACGAGCCAGATTCAGAGTCCCGAAGGGACAGCAGTCGGTGGCCGGCGGCTTCAGCCGCCGGTGCGTGGCGCCCCCACCGCCCAGTCCCGAAGGGACGGCAGAGGCCCGCGGGACACGGCCCGGCGCACGTATCTGCCGTCCCTTCGGGACCTGTGTGCTCTCGGCGCACGAGCCCGGCGGCTGAAGCCGCCGGCTACCCACTCTGCTCCCTTCGGGAGCAAGAGGCCCGGCGGCTGAAGCCGCCGGCTACCCGCTCTGCTCCCTTCGGGAGCAAGAGGCCCGGCGGCTGAAGCCGCCGGCTACCCACTGTGCTCCCTTCGGGAGCAAGAGGCCCGGCGGCTGAAGCCGCCGGCTACCCGCTCTGCTCCCTTCGGGAGCAAGAGGCCCGGCGGCTGAAGCCGCCGGCTACCCACTGTGCTCCCTTCGGGAGCAAGAGGCCCGGCGGCTGAAGCCGCCGGCTACCCACTGTGCTCCCTTCGGGAGCAAGAGGCCCGGCGGCTGAAGCCGCCGGCTACCCGCTCTGCTCCCTTCGGGAGCAAGAGGCCGAAGCGCCCGCGATTGTGTCCCCTTACTTGCGGGGCGGCGTACCAAGGGACTGAAGGGTCGCAAGGGTCAGGGCGCTCCGCCGCCCAGCATTGCACGGAATTCGTTCTCGGTGATCACTTTGACGCCGAGCTGCCGGGCTTTGTCGAGCTTGGAGCCGGCGGCCTCGCCGGCGACGACGAAGTCGGTCTTCTTGCTCACGCTGCCGGCCGCGCGCCCTCCCCTCTCCTTCACCAGAGCTTCGGCCTCCTCGCGGGTCGAGTGCTGGAGGGCGCCGGTGAAGACAAAGGTCTTGCCCGCGAACGGCAGCGGGCCGGGGACGGCCCGCCTACAGGGAGGGAACTGGACGCCGCCGTGGCGCAGGCGCTCGATGGCGGCGAGGTTCTCGGGATTGGCGAAGAACTGGCGGATGGCGGCGGCAAGGGTGGGGCCGATCTCGAAGGTCGAGGCCAGACGTTCCTCGTCCGCCTCGACGAGGGCCTCGATGGAGCCGAACTCCTGGGCCAACACGTCGGCCACGTGTTCGCCCACGTGGCGGATGCCCAGGGCGAAGATGCAGCGAGCCAGGGGGCGGCTCTTCGATGCCTCGAGGGCGTCGAGGAGGTTCTGGGCCGACTTCTCGGCCATGCGCTCGAGGCCGGCCAGTTGCTCGTGGGTCAGGAAGTAGAGGTCGGCGGGGCTGCGGACCAGGCCCTTCTCGACCAGTTGGTCCACGAGCTTGGTGCCAAGGCCCTCGACGTCCATCGCGCCGCGGCAGGCGAAGTGCTCGACGCGGCCCTTCACCTGCGCGGGGCAGGCGAAGTTGATGCAGCGGGCCACTACCTCGCCCTCGGGCCGCTCGGCCTTCGCGCCGCAGACGGGGCAGGCCGAGGGCATAGTGAACTTCTTCTCGCGCCCCGTGCGCTTCTCGGTGACGACTGAGACGACTTCGGGAATCACGTCGCCCGCGCGCTGCACGACCACGGTGTCGCCGATGCGGATGTCCTTGCGGTCTATCTCGTCCTGGTTGTGGAGCGTGGCGTTTGAGATTTCGACGCCGCCGACGCGGACGGGCTCAAGCCGGGCGACGGGTGTGAGGGCGCCGGTGCGGCCGACCTGGACCTCGATGTCGCGAACGACGGTGGTGGCCTGGCGCGGGGCGAACTTGTAGGCCACCGAGTAGCGCGGGCTGCGCGAGCGCACGCCCAACCGCTCCTGCTGGTCGAGGCGGTTCACCTTCAGCACCACGCCGTCCATCTCGAACGGCATTCGCTCGCGCCCCTCGTTCATCTCGCGCCAGAAGGCGGCGGTCTCCCCGATGGAGGGGCAGAGGCGTCGGGGCCGCACGACGCGGAAGCCCAGGGCGTCGAGGAGTTGAAGCTCGCCGTCGTACGTTTCACAGGCGGCGCCCTCAACCACGCCGAGGCCATAGAGGAATATCTGGAGGGGCCGCGAGGCGGTGATGCGGGGGTCGAGCTGGCGGAGGGACCCTGCGGCGGCGTTGCGGGGGTTGGCGAACGGCTCCTCCCCTGCCTCCTCGAGGCGGCGGTTCAGCTCGGCGAAGCGCTGCTTCTCGATGTAGACCTCGCCCCTGGCCTCGAGGCGGGCCGGCGCAGAGGCCAACTGGAGCGGGATCGAGCGAATGGTGCGGAGGTTCTGCGTCACGTCCTCGCCCGTCTCGCCGTCGCCGCGCGTGGCGCCGAGGACGAGGCGCCCATCCTCGTAGACAAGCTCGACGGCCAAGCCGTCGAGCTTCGGCTCGGCGACCGCCTCGAAGGGCTCGCCGCCCAGGCCATCGCTCGTGCGCTTCCACCACTCGGCCAGCTCCGCCTGGCTCGTCGCCTTGTCGAGACTGAGCATGGGGAGCGAGTGGCGAACGGTGCCGAATGCCTCGACCGGCTGCGCGCCGACGCGCTGGGTGGGCGAGTCGGGCGTGACCAGTTCCGGGTGCTGCCGCTCCAGTTCGGCCAGGCGGTCGAAGAGCCGGTCGTACGCGGCGTCGCTTATCTCGGGCTTGTCGAGCACGTAGTAGCAGTGGTTGTGGTGCTCGATCTCGCGGCGAAGGCGTTCGGCTTCGCGTCGGACCTCGGGGGTGGTGTGGGCCATGGCTCTCGCCCTGACGAGTTCGGCTTGAAAGGGTCACCCGCGCGGCGCGCCGGCGGGCTGTTCGTCGAGCGCCACGCCTTCCACGTTCAGCCCGAGCGCCTTGGCTGCCTGGAACTGGCGACGGTCGCCCGTCAGAAAGCGGTCGGGATTGGTCTCCAACACCGAGGCCAGATGAATCGCGTCTGATGCCCGGAGGGGTGACTGCTCGAGGCAGGCAAACGTTCCCGTGAGGACCGCCAGGCTGTACTCGATCACCGTCGCATGCGCGACATCCGCCAGGAGCCGTTGCTTGAGCGAGCGGTACTCCTCGTGCGTGATATGCCCCTCCCGCCGGAGCCGGTTGAAGGCGGAGACCACCTCCGGGGCCGCCAAGATGCTCAACAGCACTTCATCGGCCTCGGCGCAGGCCGCGATCACCTGTTCGGTCCCTCGCTCGGGGATGTAGCGCTTCATCAGCGCAGAGGAGTCGAGGAACAGGCGCACTAGAGGCCCTCCCCCCGCTCCTCGATGATCAACTGGCTGGCCGACACCCCGTCGAGCTTGATCGGGAGGGGCCGCACGTGCTTCCAGTACTCCGAGGCCGGGCGCCGCGCGGGCGACACGACGGCAATCGGCCTTCCGCGCTTGCAGACCTGGAGCGTCTCCCCCTTCTCCACCGCCTCGAAGTACTCCTTGGTGTGGTTTCGGAGGTCAGTGAAGCTCACGGTCACCATCGCGGTTCTCCTTCCCCGGCATGTTACCACGCGAAATCGGATTGTGTCAATCCGCCCTGCCTGGGTGCGCCCATGAAGTCAGCTCGTGAAGTAGTCACGGCCGGAGCGGCGGGCCAGCGTGAGGAGGAGGAGCAGCAGGACGACGGCCGCCGCGGCAAGGAAGATGTAGTTGGCCCTGACCGCCTGCGGGTCCACCCGGGCAGAGCCGGCCACGCACAGGCAGAGGAGGAGGCCGGCCAGGAGCCCATCCCAGCGAGCCGTCCAGAGCCGCACGATGGCGAGGCCCGCGAGCGCGAGGCCCAGGCCCGCGGCGGCGAGGCCCCAGCGGCCCGCGGTGCCGAAGTGCAGAGCAAAGCCCACGCCGAGCAGGAGCAGGGCAGCACACGCCACGGAGACAAGCTTCGGGCGGTGCTGCGCGGCCGATGGCTCCGGCGGGGGCGGGGTGATGAAGCGTTCGGAGAGCAGGGCTCGCGCGGGCTGGGGCGCGGGCGCCGCAGGCTCCGCCGGTGCCGCAGGCGCGGCCGCCGCCTCCGGCTCCTTGAGCCAGGACCCCTTGAGGGTGGTGGGGCCTTCGGACGGTTCGTAGCGGTCGCGGGCGTCGTGGGCGCGCGCCAACTCGTCGGCCGGATGCTCCTGCCGGGCGGGGGGCGGGGCCTCGGGCGCCGGGGATGGGGACAGCGCGGGCGCGGGTTGGGGGGAAGCCACGTGGGCCGCGACGGCAGTGGGCGGCGGCGGGACCTGCTCGGCCGCGGCGCCCGGGGGCTCGGGGAGGCCGTCGAGCCCCTCGTCCGGCTCGCCGGGCACGCGGATGGCCGCGCCGCAGGCCTTGCAGTGGCCGGTCATGCCGGCGTAGCGGTCGTCCACCTTGAAGACGCGCCGGCAGACGGGGCACTGGCCCTCAATCATCGCCGTCCACCCCCGTACCTGCCGTGTTGGGCTACTTATCGCCCTCGACGGATTTCCTCGCGCCCTTCTTGGCGGGCATGGCCTTCTCGGCCTCTTCGGCGATGGCCTGGGCCGCGGCCAGGCGCGCGATGGGCACGCGGAAGGGGCTGCACGAGACGTAGTTCATGCCGACCTTGTGGCAGAACTTGACGGAGCTCGGCTCGCCGCCGTGCTCGCCGCAGATGCCGACCTTGAGCTTGGGGCTGGTGGCCCGGCCCCGCTGGATGCCGAGGGCGACCAGCTCGCCCACGCCGCTCTGGTCGAGGATGTTGAACGGGTCGGCGGGCAGGATGCCCTTCTCGATGTAGTCGCCGACGAAGCCGCCCACGTCGTCGCGGCTGAAGCCGAAGGTCATCTGCGTGAGGTCGTTGGTGCCGAAGGAGAAGAACTCGGCGACCTTGGCGATCTCGCCGGCCAGGAGCGCCGCGCGCGGGATTTCGATCATCGTGCCCACAAGGTGGTGAATCTTCTTCAGGCCGTACTTCGCCGCGACCTCCGCGTGGATGGCCTTGACCATCTCGGCCTGGTGGGCGATTTCCTTCGCGTCGCAGGTGACGGGGATCATGATTTCGGGCAGGGCCTTGGTGCCCTCCTTGACCAGCTCGGCGGAGGCTTCGAGGATGGCGCGTATCTGCATCTCGCTCACCTCGGGATAGGTGACGCCCAGGCGCACGCCGCGGTGGCCCATCATCGGGTTGGTCTCGTGGAGGGCCTGAGCGCGGTCCTCGATGTCCGCGACCGTGATGCCGAGGCTGTCCGCCAGACGCTTCCGCTCCTCGGGGCGGTTCGGGACGAACTCGTGGAGGGGCGGGTCGAGGAGCCGGATGGTGACCGGCTTGCCGGCCATCGCGGCCAGGGTCGCCTTGATGTCGGCCTTCACGTGGGGGAACAGCTCGTCCAGGGCCTTCTTGCGTTCCTCCGTGGTGTTGCTGAGGATCATCTTGCGGAGCTTGAAGAGGGGCTCCTCGGCGCCCTTGCCGTAGAACATGTGCTCGGTGCGGAAGAGGCCGATGCCCTGGGCGCCGAACTCGAGGGCCTTCGTAGCGTCAGCCGGCGTGTCCGCGTTGGCGCGCACGCCCAGGCGGCGCACCTTGTCGCAGATCTTCATGAAGGCGACGAAGTAGGGGTTCTCCTCGCTGCCCACGATCATCGGCATCTCGCCCTGGTAGACGAGGCCCTTGGTGCCGTTGAGGCTGATGACATCGCCTTCCTTCACCGTGACGCCGTTGACGTGGAACGCCCTGGCGGCGAAATCAACCTCGATTTTGCCTGCGCCGACGATGCAGCACTTGCCCCAGCCGCGGGCGACGAGTGCGGCGTGGCTCGTCATGCCGCCTCGGGCGGTCAGGATGGCCTCGGCGGCGCGCATGCCCTCCACGTCCTCGGGATTCGTCTCCTCGCGGACGAGGATGACCTTCTTCCCCTGCTTCGCCCAGGCCACCGCGTCGTCGGCGGTGAAGACCACCTGGCCGAGGGCGCCGCCCGGCCCGGCCGGCAGGCCCTTGGCGATGGGCTCGGCCTTCTTCTCCGCCGCGGGGTCGAGGATCGGGTGCAGCAGCTCATCGAGCTGGCTCGGGGTGACGCGCAGGACGGCCTCCTGGTCCGAGATCAGCCGCTCCTTCCGCATGTCCACGGCCATCCGCACCGCGGCCGGGCCGTTGCGCTTCCCCACGCGCGTCTGGAGCATCCACAGGCGCGTCTCCTGGATCGTGAACTCGATGTCCTGCATGTCGCGGTAGTGTCTTTCGAGCCGATTGCGAATCTGGACGAGTTCCTTGTAGGCCGCCGGCATGGCCGTCTCGAGGCTGGGCAGGTGCTCGGTGCCCTCGGAGCGTGTGGCCTCGTTGAGGGGGTTGGGGGTGCGGATGCCGGCCACCACGTCCTCGCCCTGGGCGTTGGGCAGCCACTCGCCGTAGAAATGGTTGTCGCCCGTGGCGGGGTTGCGGGTGAAGGCAACGCCGGTCGCGCTGGTGTCGCCCATGTTGCCGAAGACCATCGCCTGCACGTTGGTGGCGGTGCCCCACTCGTCGGGGATGCCCTCGATGCGGCGATAGCTCCTGGCGCGCTTGCCGTTCCAGGAGCTGAAGACCGCGCCGATGCCGCCCCAGAGCTGGGCCTCGGGCTCGTCGGGGAAGGGCTTGCCGAGGACCTCCTGGACCTTCGCCTTGTAGATTTGGCAGAGCGCCTTCAGGTCGTCGGCGATCAGATCGGTGTCCTGTTCGACGCCGCGGTCCTTCTTCATCTTGTGGAGTTCGCGCTCGAGCTGCTGGCGGATGCCCTGGCCTTCGGCGGCCTCGACGCCCGCAGCCTTCTCCATCACTACGTCCGAGTACATCGTGATGAGCCGGCGGTAGGCGTCCCACACGAACCGCGGGTTGCCGCTCTTTGCGATGAGGCCGGGGATGGTGGCGGGGGTCAGGCCGATGTTCAGCACGGTCTCCATCATGCCAGGCATGGACCTGCGGGCGCCTGAGCGGCACGAGACGAGCAGCGGGTCCGTCGGGTCGCCGAACTTCATGCCCATGATCTTCTCGACCCTGACGAGAGCCTTGGCGACCTCCTCCTGGAGGCCCTTGGGGTACTTGCCCTTGCTGAGCATGAAGTGGGTGCAGACCTCGGTGGTGATGGTGAAGCCTGCAGGCACAGGGACGCCGAGGCTGGCCATTTCGGCCAGGTTGGCGCCCTTGCCGCCGAGCAGGTTCTTCATCGCCGCATTGCCTTCGGCCTTGCCGCCGCCAAAGAAGTACACGTACTTCGCCGCCATTCACATCCTCCTGGGGCAGACCCTCCGGTCGCAGCCGGCATTCCGGCGCCGGCCCCGTCCCGGAATGGTGTGGAAGAAGCGCTCTCAGGACAGTCCAAAAATGATACCAGAAAGGCCGCGGAAAGGGAAATCTTTTTGCCGTTTGGGTAGCGTATACTGTTGTGTGTAGATTGGTTGAGAGGGTCCCAAGGTCTTTGGCTCGATGGGTGGCGCGGAGCTGGGGCGACCCGCAGCGCGGCATGAACCCGCAGGACTCCTGTGCCCTCTCTCTGCCAAGAGACAACTTACACAAAACCCTTGACAGCACCTAGTTTCTGTTGCGGAAAGCCAAGACTGGCTGAAGCCAGGACTCCGAACAGGGGAAGAACCCGTTTGGAGTCCTGCCTTCAGGCAGTCTTCGTTGCGCCAACTGGCTTTCCGCAACAGAAACTACCTACTGCTTCGGCGCCTCGGCAGTGAGCTTGGCGACGGCGCGCGCGATGGCCTCGCGGACCCGCTCGGCCTCGTCGCCCGTGGGCGCGGGGTCAAGGCCCTCGACGGGGGCGGGGCGGAGCGCCTCAAGGATGGGGACTGCGGCGGGGTCGCCCAGGTCGCCCAGGGCGGCGACAGCGGCGAGCCGCACCGCGAGGTTGGGCGACTTCAGTAGCTCGGTGATGGCCGGCAGCGCCTCCTTCGGCCGCAGGTGGGCCAGGGCATGAAGCGCGGCGGAGACGACCGCGTGCTCCTGGTGCGTGAGGAGCTTGACGAGGAGTGGCGCGGAACCCACGTCGTCGAGGCCGGCCAGGGCCTTGCACGCAGCCTGCACCACATTGGGGTCCTCGGCGTTCAGCTTCTGGCGCATCGCGGGCACCGCCTCCTGGTCGGCCAGCTTCACCAGCGCATCGAGCACCGCCCGGAGGATGTGGAGCGATTCGTCGTCCAGCTTCTTGCGGATGGCTGGGAGGGAATCGCGGTCCTCGAGAACGGCGAGGGCCGCGCAGGCGGCGGCGACGACCTCAGGCACCTTGCTGTTGAGCTTCGCGCGAATGGCCGGCACGCTCTCGCGGTCGCCATATGCGGCGAGAGCCGTGCACGCGGCGGCTTCGACCACGGGCGAAGCATCCCCCAGCTTCTCACGGACCACGGGGAGGGACTTCTTGTCCTTCAGCTTCCCCAGGGCGATGCAGGCGGCGGCAACGACCTCGGGCGTTTCCTGGGGGTCCGCCAGCCGCTCCTGGATGAGGGGGATGGCCCTGGGGTCGCCGAGCTCGCCGAGGAGCTGCACCGCGTTCTCACGCGTGGCGGGAGTCGGGTCGGACAACTGGGGGCGGAGAATCTCGAACTGGGCGTTCTGGGGCAGGAAGTCCGTGCGGTCCTCCCGCAGGCAACTGTAGAGCGCGTAGGCGAGGCAGAGGACGGCCAGGACCCCGAGGATCCAGGGCAGGGCGCCGCGCCAGTCGAACCGCCTCTCCTTCTCCGCCCAGACGGGGCCGGGTTCCCGGCCCTTGTCGGGCGGCACGGTGCCGGGCATCTTCTCCTTCTCAGCCCACACGGGCCCCCGTTTCCTCTCCTTGTCGGCCGGCGCAGCGGCAGGTCTCCCCTCCTTCTCGGCTGGAAGGGGCTTCGACTCGGGAATCTTGGCCATCCGCCACACTCCTGCTTGCCGGGTCTCCACCAGTTCACAGCGGATTCTACTCTCCCCGGCTTGCGCTGTCAACCGCGACCGCGCTGGACCATGACCCCTACCGGCCTTCTCCCTCTCCCTTGGGGAGAGGGGACAGACTGCCGCGCCGAGGCCGTCACCAGATGATTGCACCAGGGCTTGGGCCGTACACCGCCGTTGCCGTGGTTGACATGGCGCATGGCGCGGGCTACAATGAGCGCTCCCATAGCCGAGGACGAGCGGGCGTGTTCACGGGCATTGTCGAGCGGATGTGCCGCGTCCTGGCGCTCCAGCGCGGCGCCACCTGGCGCCTCACGGTGGACCTGGGGCCGCTGGCCGAGGGCACGAGGCAGGGCGACAGCGTCGCCCTCAACGGCGTGTGCCTCACCGTAGCTGCACTCGACGGCTCCCGCGCCTCGTTCGACGCCATCGGCGAGACGATCGGGCGCACGAACCTCGCCTCGCTCGCCCAGGGGCAGCAGGTGAACATCGAGCGCTCGCTCCGCGTGGGCGACCGCCTGGGCGGCCACTTCGTCGCCGGCCACGTGGACGCCGTGGGCACCATCCGCTCGAAGGAGAAGCTGCCCACACAGACGGTCCTCCGCGTCGCCGTGCCGCCCGAGCTGACCCGCTTCATGGCGGCCAAAGGCTCCGTGGCGGTGGACGGCGTGAGCCTGACGCTGGTGGACGTGGCTCGCGACGCCTTTGCCATCGCGCTCATCCCCTACACGCTACGCGAGACGACGCTGGGCGTGAAGGGGCCAGGCGACACGGTGAACGTTGAAGTGGACATCCTGGCCCGCTACGTTGCGCGCCAGCTTGGCGGCGAGGAGCTGACCGAGAGCGCCCTTCGCGAGCATGGCTTCTGCTAGAAAGGAAGGGACGGCAACATGGCCAAGGCGCTTCAGTGCGTCAAGCCGAACTGCGTGATCACCGGCTGGGACTTCTCGACAGGGGCTGTGAAGTGCCTGGCCTTCGAGCTCGACGGCCGCGTGCTGGCCGAGGTGCGCCTGCCCACGGACCTGTGGCGGGAGGGGGACGAGGAGGGCATCTCGGAGCTGAACCTGATGCAGCTCGAGGGGCAGGCGCGGGCCAGCACCCGCGCCATCGCCGCCAGGCTGCGCGAGCTGGGGCGCCTGAAGGACTGGCTCGCCGGCGGCATCTCGGCCACCCACCACACCGCGGGGCGCATTGACCGCGACCTGGTGCAGGTCCGCCGAGCCATCTGCTGGAACGACCACAGCCTGGCGAAGTACAACGCCATCGGCCTCCAACGCCTCGGCGGCCAGGAACGGGTGAAGACGCTCATCGGCGGCCCCTGGGCCATCCGCTACAGCCTCAGCCACCTGGTGAAGGACGAGGCGAAGCTCAGCGAGGCCGAGTGGCGCCGCACCTATCGCATGCTGCCCCACGGCCCGCTCTCCGCAGGCTATCTCACGGGGAACTTCGACGTGACGAGCGTGTCCTCGGCCGCCTCGACCGGCATCATGGACCTCCGCCGCCGGCGCTGGTGCCGGGAGATGCTTGATGCGCTCCAGTCGCCCGACTACCAGGCCCTCGCGTGGAAGCAACTCCCCCGCATCATCCACCACTATGAGCCGGTCGGCCTCCTGGCCGAGCACGTGGCCATCGAGGCGGGCGTTGACAAGCGGCACCGCCCCCTCATCTTCCCAACGTCCGACGACCAGCAGGCGGGCCTCGTCGGTGGCGGAGCCGTGGACAGCGGCCAGGTGGCCGTCATCCTCGGCAACTCCGCTGTCGTCAACTCCTCCTCCAAGCAGCTCCCAACGAGCGGCAACCTGGACGTGATGGCACTCAACTGGGGCCCCTACCTCTACATGCGCTGCTACAACAACGGCGCGCAGTTCCTCGACCAGGTGGTTGGCCCGAAGCCCGACTGGAAGGCCCTTGGCGACGCTGCGCGGGCCTCCCCGCCCGGCTGCAACGGAGTTGCCGTGATGCCTTTTGTGGCCCCCGAGCCGTCGCTGGGCGTGGACGCTGCGAAGGCTGGCCTCCGCTGGTTCCCCTCAACCCCCCTCCCTTCCGGGGAGGGGCAGGGGAGGGTTGAGCCCGGTCAAGCCTTCCGCGCCAGCCTCGAGGCCATCGCCTACCTCATTCGCCGCGGCGTCGAGGAGCACGAGGCCGCGGGGCAGAAGATCACCCGCATCACCGTCTCCGGCGGCATCGCCCGCAGCGACCTCGTGTGCGAAATCCTCGCCACCGTCCTTGAACGCCGCCTGGAGCGGCTCGAGTCCGACGAGGGGCCGGCCCTGGGCGCAGCCGTCACCGCTCTGGCCGCGGTCGAGAGCCATCTGCGGAAGGAGCGCGGCGTCAAGGGCCGCTGCTCCGTCGCCGAAGCCGTCGCACAGATGGTTCGCCTCAAGGCCCCCGTGGACCCCAATCCCCAGTGGCTCGGCGCCTACCGCGCCGGCCGGCAGACCTTCAACGAGCGCCTGGCCCAGCTCTGAACGTCTGGGGGCGCGCATGAGCCCGCGCGAACGGCTGCAGAGGACGATGCGGGGGGAGGCGGCAGACCGCGTGCCGCTCGTGCTGCCCAGGCTCCAACTGGCCTCCGGCGAGCAACTCGCGGAGATCGGCGACCCGCGGCGCCGCGCCCTGGCCGAACGGGTGTGGGAGCAGATGCACTTCGACGTGGGCGTGCCCGCGCCGATCAACCGCATGCTCGTCACCCCGCCCCAGCGCATCCGCAGCGAAGAGCAGAAGCTGCCCAACGGCCATGTGCGTCACCACGGCACGATTGACGCGCCGAAGGGGCCGCTGAGCTTCGTGACCGAGTGGGACCCTGATTCCCAGACTACCTGGACGCTGAAGCACCCCGTCGAGACGCACGAGGATATCGAGAGGATCACCTCGGTGCCGTGGGAGCTTCCGCGCGGGCTGGAGCCGCCGAAGCTGGACGCCTTGCCCGCCGACTTTGCCACGCGCGGCATCGTGCGGACGGGCGTCTCATCGCCCTTCGTGTGCGTGGCGGGGATGATGCCACGCGAATGGTTCTACGAGCTGTGCCTCACCGACCTGCCGCTCATTCAGGAACTCACCGAAATCTGCCGCCAGCGCATCCTCGCTTGCCTTGAAGTGCTCTTCGCCAAGCCGGGCATCGAGTACGTGTGGATCGGCGGCAGCGAGTGGGTGACGCCGCCGATGGCCTCCCCTCACATCTACGACGCGTTGGTGCAGGAGCAGGAACGCAGCCTCATCGAGTTCATTCACAGCCGCAGGGGCGCTGTCGTGCACATTCACTGCCACGGCAAGGTGCGGCACGCGCTACAGCGGGCGATCGAGCGCGGGGCCGACTACACGGAGCCTGTCGAGCCGCCGCCCGACGGCGACATCACGATGGCGGAGGCCAAGGCTCTGGCCGCGGGCCGCATCACGCTCGGCGGCAACGTCGAGGCGCGCGTCCTGTGCAATGAGTCGGAGGAGACCGTCGAGAGAGCAGTCCTCGCCGCCTTCGAGGGCGGCAAGGAGCGCTTTGTCCTGCTCCCTTCCGATGGCCCCTCGCCACGCCTGGGCGAGCGCGAGTTCCGCAACTACATGGGGATGATTGACCTTTGGCGAGACCTTTCCCCAATCCCGTAGGAGGGGAGCCCGTGGGCCCGCTGAGTTTTGTCCTGGTCCTGGCTGCCGCATCGAGTGCCTTCTCCGCCGAACTGTGGTGGGAGCGCGGGGCCGACACGTGGTACTATAAGGACGACTGGAAGGGCCTCGCCCTCGACGGCTCGCGCGCCTACAGCAAGGCATTCAACCTGCCCGATGGCGCCGCGGGCGGCTGGATCGTCATCTGGGGCGACCGGGGCTACGTCCTCAAGCTCAACGGCAAACCCGTCGGCGAGAACGTGGATGGCGGCCTGATTGACGACTACGACCTCGCTCCCTTCGTCGAGAAGGGGGCCAGGAAAGTCGAGCTGCTCATCGAGGGCAGCCGCGTGTGCGCCGAGGGCGAGCTGGTGGACGCCAAGGGCAATCGGCACCCCTTCGCTACGGGCGAGGACTGGCAGGCCGCCGACGGCAAGAAGCCAAAGACCCGCAAGCTGGAGCCCGGCCCGAGCCACGGCGCCTTCCACCGCGCGCACAACGGCCGCCTGATGGCGTACAACGATGAGGAGCGCGGCAAGGCCGCCATCGCCAAGGCCCTCGCCCGCATCCAGCGCTTCCACGAACAGTGCTTCTTCCTCCTGCGCCGCGTCCGCTCGCCCGAGGACATCCTCTCCTTCGACCCCGACACGGCCTGGCGTCGGGCGGAGGCCGCGGCCGTGCCCCTTGTGGACGAGGCGCGCACCATCCTCAAGGCCAAGGCGATACCCGCGCAGAAGGCGGGGAAGTTCGCGCAGGCCATTGCTGCCGCGGGCGCGGCCGCGAGGCTCCTCGGCGACGCCGAGGCCCAGGTGCTCAAGGCTACCCTCCACTACCGCGCCGCCCGAGAGGCCCTCGGCTCAGAATGTGAAGCGAAGCTCCGAGCCGCCGGCGCCGTGGGCCGGTCCGCCCGCCTCGACGAATTCCCCGACGACCGCTTCGCCTGGCTCAACGCCCGCGAGCTGATGGCCAACGACCCCGCCACCTGGCCATTCACGGTTGCGCCGTCGTCGTGTGCTTACATGGACCTGACCGGCCAATGGATGCTGAGAACCGACCCGAACAATGAGGGCGAGAAGGGCGGGTGGCACCGGCCGAACGATGGCGGCGGT
>VGYV01000175.1 GCA_016872855.1 Planctomycetota bacterium | reverse complement strand
CCAAGCACGCGCGCACGCTCACTGGCCACCTGAACACCTTCCTGGCCTCGATGCAGGCCTACTACGCCGGCGCGCTCGGAGTGGGCTACATCAACATCTTGTATGCCCCGTACCTCGAGGGCATGAGCTACAAGGAGATGTGCCAGGAGGCCCAGCACCTGATCTTCTCGGGGTCGCAGAGCGCCTTCTCGCGCGGCGGCCAGACCCTCTTCCTCGACTTCAACATCCACACCGGCGTCCCCCGCTACCTGGCTGACATCCCGGCCATTGGCCCGGGCGGCCAATACACGGGCAAGACCTACGGCGACTACTCGGAGACGGCCCGCCTGTTCACCCGCGCCATGCTCGACACCTGGCGCGCCGGGGACCAGCACGGCCACATCTTCGCTTTCCCCAAGTGCGACCTGCACGTCAACGCCGACACCTTCGCCGACCCCAAGCAGCTCGAGGTCCTCGAATACGCCTGCCAGATCGCCAGCGAAAACGGCGTGCCCTACTTCGTGTTCGACCGCGACGAGGTGACGCTGAGCGCCTGCTGCCGCCTGCGGACCGCGATTGACGACGTGCATATGATCAAGCACCTGGAGAGCATGCGCTTCTGCGGCTTCCAGAACGTCACGGTCAACCTCCCGCAGGCCGCCTACCGCGCGGGGCGCGGCAACGTGGACGGCTTCATCGCGGAGGTCGAGGCGATGATGGACCTCGCGGTGAAGGCGCACTTCCAGAAGCGCGTCTTCATCAGCAAGCTCATGAGCGCCCCCACCATGCCCCTCTGGCAGATCGGCAAGCCGGCCGCCGACGGACGGCCCTACGTGGACCTCGACAAGTGCACCTACATCATCGGCCTCCTCGGCCTCAACGAGGCCGTCCAGTTCCTCACAGGCGAGGAACTCCACCAGAGCGAGGCCGCGCTCAGGCTCGGACTCAAGATCGTCTCCCACATGTACTTCAAGGCCAAGAGCGACGGCAAGCGCCTGGGCCTCAAGCTCTCCCTCGAAGAGAGCCCGGCCGAGAGCGCCGCGCGCCGCATGGCCAAGGTGGACCTCCGCAACTTCCCCGAGGCCCGCGAAGTGATCAAGGGCGACCTGGCCCGCGACGAGTTCTACTACACCAACTCCATTCACCTGCGCGCCGACGCCCCGGTGGACATCGTGACCCGCATCCGCACCCAGAGCAAGTTCCACCACCTCATCGAGTCGGGCGCCATCATCCACGCCTTCGTCGGCGAGGAGCTGCCTCCCCCCGCGAGCGTCCTCAACCTGGTCCGCAAGACGTTCGAGCAGACCCGGTGTGCCCAACTGACCATTTCGCCCGAGTTCACCATCTGCAACGCCTGCCACCGCATGGAGGTGGGCCTGCGCGAGACCTGCCAGAGCTGCGCCTCCCCCGACGTCTACGGCCTCACACGCATCGTCGGCTACTTCAGCCGCATCACGAACTGGAACAAGAGCAAGATCGGCGAGCTGCGCGACCGCCGTGCCGGGCGATACGGCCTGCCCGGCACCCCGGTCCCAGCAGTTCATAAAGTGACCGTGTAGAGACCTAGTGGCTTGCCTGGCGCGCGTCTCGCGCACAGGATGGCGGGGATGAATGGATGAGTGGATGAATGGATGAGTGCCAGGCAATCATCCAACCATCCACCCATCCAATCATCCCATCCGGCCGCCTTCAGAGGCCAAGTTGAGGGTACCGCATGGAAATCCGCATCTTCGGCAAACAAAACTGCGGCAAGTGCGAGAGCACCAAGCACAAGGTCTCACACTTCATCGAGAAGCTGGGCCTCGGCGCCTCGGTGAACATGGTCTTCTTCGACATGGACACCGTGGACGGCATGGCGGAAGGGGCATTGTGCGACGTGTTCGAGGTGCCGACCACCATCATCAAGGACGGCGGGCGCGACGTCGTCCGCTGGGACGGCATCGTGCCGGACAGCGTTGACCTGAAGCAGCATTTCGTGGGGACTGCCTGACTGGGAACGCGGTGATGGACGACGGGTTGCCGCCGATCAAGGGGTTCCTGCCCACGAGCCTGATCGAGTGGGAGGGGCGGCTGAGTTGCGCCCTGTTCCTGCCCGGGTGCAACTTCCGTTGCCCCTTCTGCCACGCCAGCGACCTGGTGCTGCGCCCCGACGAGCTCGAGGATGTGGCGCTCGGCACTGTCATCGAGCATCTGCGGGCCAATCGCGGCTGGGTAGATGGCGTGGTGGTCTCAGGCGGCGAGGCCACGGTGCATCCCGGGCTGCCGGCACTCCTGGGCGTCCTTCACGAGCACGTGGGCGGGGTGAAGCTCGACACCAATGGCTCGCGGCCCGAGGTGGTGGCCGAGCTGATTGAGGCGGGGCTGGTGAACGCCGTGGCGATGGACGTCAAGGCGCCGCTCGACGACCGCTACAGCGCGGTGGCAGGGGTGCCGGTGGACCCCGAGGCCATCCGCGCCACGATTGCCCTCCTGCGCTCGCGCGGCATCGAGCACGAGTTCCGCACCACTGTCGTTCCCGGCCTCCACACGGCCCGCGACATGGTGGACATCGCCCGCGAGCTGGGCCCGTCGGAAACCCTTGTCCTGCAACAGTTTGCACCGCTCAACTGCATTGACCCGGCCTACGGTGAACTGCTGCCGTTCACCCGCGACCAGTTGCGCGACATGGCCTCGGCCGCCACCGAGTTCGTCAGCCGCTGCCGCCTCAGGGGCGAGGCATTCGCCCGGGGGCACACCCGATGAAAGAGGCCGCCTTCTACGAAAAGCAGGGCGAGCGGCGCGTCCAGTGCCGGCTCTGCCCCCACAACTGCGTCATCGCCGAGGGACGGACCGGCCGCTGCCGCGTCCGGCGCAACCGCGGTGGGGTCCTCTACTCGGAAATCTACGAGCAGGTCACGTCGGTCGCCATGGACCCCATCGAGAAGAAGCCCATCTACCACTTCCACCCCGGGGCCAGCATACTGTCGCTGGGCACGCGGGGGTGCAACTTCGCTTGCGAGTTCTGCCAGAACTGGCAGATTTCGCAAGCGGAGGCCCCGCTGTCGCCCCTGGCGAGCAAGGCCGCGGTCGAGGTCGCCCGACGCGAGGCATCTATCGGAATATCATACACTTACAACGAGCCGCTCATCTGGTTCGAGTACGTCCTGGAAACCGCCAAGCTCGCCCGCGAGGCCGGCCTCGTCAACGTCCTCGTCACCAACGGCTACATCAACCCCGAGCCCCTCGAGGAGCTCCTGCCCTATGTAGACGCGATGAACATGGACATCAAGGCGATCCGCCCCGACTTCTACAAGCGCCTGTGCCACGGCACGCTTGAGCCCGTGTTGGCGAACGCCCGGGCCGCCGCGCGCCGCACGCACCTCGAGGTCACGAACCTGGTCATCCCCGGGGAGAACGACACCGATGCGGAGTTCGAGGAGCTTGGCCGCTGGTGCGCCGCCGAGCTTGGGCCGCAGGTGCCCATGCACCTGTCGGCCTACTTCCCGCGCCACAAGCTCAAGGCGCCGCCGACCCCCGTCGAGACCCTCGAGCGGGCGTTCGCCATCATGGCCAAGCACCTGCGCTACGTCTATCTGGGCAACTGCTACAGCGAGCTTGGCGCCAACACCGTCTGCCACCAGTGCGGGGCCACGCTCATCACCCGTCGCGGCTACAGCGTGCGCGTGGTCGGCCTCAAGGGCGCCCTGTGCGCCTCCTGCGGAGCGGAGAACGCCATCGTTGCGTAGGAAACCTGCGGCGGGGAGCAATTTTCCGCTAAAGTTCCGGGCCATTTCCTCGACTAGCTATACAGAGGGTGTACTCTCTGTACCGACGGCGTGTGGGCCTCTGGGCCGTTTCAACACCCCTTGACTTGCTGACAGGCCAGAGCGAATGCGGCTCGAGAAACTGACCCTCTACGGCTTCAAGTCCTTCGCCGACAAGACGGAGTTCGTCTTCGAGGGCGGCCTGACGGCCTTCGTGGGGCCGAATGGCTGCGGGAAGAGCAACGTGGTGGACGCTGTGCGCTGGGCGCTCGGCGAGCAGCGGCCCAAGGCACTCCGCGGCTCCGAGATGGCCGATGTGATCTTCAAGGGCAACTCGGAGGGCCGACGCTCGATGGGCTACGCCGAGGTCACCCTCACCCTCTCCAACCACGACCACGCCCTCCCCATCGAATACGAGCAAGTGGCCATCACCCGCCGCCTCTACCGCTCGGGCGAGAGCGAATACCTCCTCAACGGCCAGGGCTGCCGCCTGCGCGACATCCGCGAACTCCTGATGGACACCGGCATTGGCATGGATGCCTACTCCATCGTCGAGCAGGGCAAGATCGACATGGTCCTCCAGTCGAACCCCCGCGACCGCCGGGCCGTGTTCGAAGAGGCCGCCGGCATCTCGAAGTACAACGCCAAGCGCCGGGCCGCCGCCGCAAAGCTCGAACGTGTTGACCAGAACCTCCTCCGCCTCGGCGACACCATTCAGGAGGTGCAGAAGCAGCTCCGCTCCATCCGCCGCCAGGCCGCCGCCGCCCGCCGCTACAAGGAATACGCTGAATCCCTCAGCCGCCTCCGCCTCGCCCAGGCACTCCACCGCTACCACGCGCTCGTGCAACAGCGGGCCGAGGCCGAGGCCGCCATCGCCGCCTGCGAGCAGAAGCAGGAGGGCCTGCGCGCCGCCCTCGAACGCCTGGGCGCCGAGCGCACCGCCTTCGAGGCCGAGAGCATCGAGAACGACCAGCGCCTGGCCCGCGTCGAGGGCCAGTGCGCCGAGCTTCAGGCCCAGACCGAGGCCGCCGAGGAGAGCATCCGCCTGAACCGCGAGCGCATCCGCGATGCCGAGGCCCGCGAGCAGCGGACCCAGGAGGAACTGCTCCAGCTCGCCGCACGCGTCGAGGCCGCGCGCAGCGGCCTGGAGGCCGCACAGCGCCGCTCCGCGGAGCTTCAGGCCCAGCTTCAGCAGCTCGAAGGCGAGATCGCCCGCGCCCGCCAAGCACTCCAGGGCATCGTGGGCCAGTGCGCCGAACTGGCCCGCCGCAGCGAGAGCCTGCGCACCGGCCTGCTCGACGTGCTCCGCCGCCGCGCCGCACACCAGAACGACCTGGCCACCGTCGAGAGCGAGTGCCGGGCCTTCGAGGCCAACCGCCAGCGCCTCGAGCGCCGCCGCGGCGAAATCGCCCGCCAACTGGCCGAGCTGGCCCAGGAGCGGGCCGCGACAGATCAAACCATCGAGGGCCTGGAACAGAGCCTCAGGCAAACCGAAGCCCGTTTCGCCGCCAGAGCTGAGGAGCGGGGCGAGCTTCGCGCGCAGATCGAAAGCCTTGGCGAACAAATTGCAGAACTCACCAACGCCCTCAGCGCGAAAACCACACGCCGGGACCTGCTCGAGGATCTCGAAGCGCGTTTCGAAGGAGTTGAGCTAGGCACCCAGACGCTCCTGGAGCGTCAAGCCGACGGGCGGCTCCTCCACGGAATGGTCGCCGACCTCCTCCAGGTTGAGCCACAATACGCCCTCGCCATCGAAGCCGCTCTCGGTGGGGCCGTGCAGCACCTTGTGGCTGACACGCTCGACTCCGCTGCCGAGGCCGTCGCCCACCTCAAGGCGGTTGACGGCGGTCGAAGCACCTTGCTACCACTCGACCGCCTCTCCGGCAATGGGCGAAATGGCTTTGAGACCCTCGAGCATCCCGGCATCGTAGACCACGCTCTCAACCTCATCCACTACGGCGAGTCCATCGCCCCAGCCGTCAAGCACCTCCTGGGCGACACCGTGGTCGTCCGCGACCTCGAAGCGGCGGTGGACCTCGCCCGGGTGCCCGGCCACGAGTGCCGCCTGGCCACCCTGGCCGGCGATCTTGTGGACCCCCGCGGCATGGTCTCAGGCGGAAGCCCGCGCGAGCGCACCGGCCTCCTCTCGCGCAAGAACGAGCTCCGCACCCTCGCCGCCGAAATCGCCGACACCCAAGAGCGCCTCGCCCAGTGCCGACAGCAGCGCGAGCACTTCATCGTCGAGTCCGCTGTCCTCGACACCGAACTCGAGGAGGCCCGGCAGAGCCTGAACCACCAGAACCTCGACCTCGCCACCGCCCGCGAGCAACTGAGCCGCCTGGGCGACCGCGTGCGGGCGCTCGAGACCGAGGATGTGGCCATCGGCAGCGAGATGGGTGAACTGGCCGCGGCGCTCACCGAGCGCCAGGCACGCGCCGTCGCACTCCGCGAGCGCGTTCAGGAAGCCGACCGGGAGGAGGAGGACTATAAGGTCCGCCTCGGAGGCGTCGAGGCCGAGCGCCAGGGCCTCGACGAGCAGCGAACCGCCTTCGAGCGCCGGGTGGGCGACCTCGCGGTGGCCCGCGCCGAGCGGGCCTCGGAGCGCGAGCACCTGCGCAGCAGCATTGACCGCTTCCGCCGGGACGCCGCCGACGGCGAGGCCGCGCAGCAACAGGCCAGGGCCGAGCTAGGCGTCCTCGCTCAGCGCCGCGCACAGGCCGCCGCCGAAATCGCCGCCAAGGAACTCGAGATCGCCTCCCTCACCGGGCGCAAGGACGAACTCCAGCAGGGCCGCGTCGAGGGCGAGAACCGCCGAGCCGAACTCCTCGAACGCATCCAGGCCCTCCGCGAGCAGAGCCAGGCCGCCACCGCTGCCCTCCGCGAGGCCGAGCAGGAGGGGCAGGGTCTCCGCCTCCGACTCGGCGAGATGGACCTCCATCGCAACGACCTCGTCGCAAAAGTCCGCGACGAACACCACCAGGACCTCGTCGAGCTCCACAAAGTCTACCAGGAGCCCGAGGTCAACTGGGACGAGCTTCAGGGCGAGATGGACGAGCTCCGCCGCAAGCTCGACGCGATGGGCACCGTCAACCCCCTCGCCATCCAGGAAGAGACCCAGCTCGACGAGCGTCTCAACTTCCTCAACTTCCAGGAGCAGGACCTCCGCAAGGCCAAGGAACAGCTCCAGGAGGTCATCCGCAAGGTCAACCGCCAGAGCCGCCAGCTCTTCGAGCAGACGTTCGCCGCCGTCCGCGAGAACTTCCAGATGCTCTTCCGCAAGCTCTTCAACGGCGGAAAGGCCGACATCGTGCTCGAGCCCGACGTGGACGTGCTGGAGGCGGGCGTCGAGATCATCGCCAAGCCGCCGGGCAAGGAGCTGAGCCGCATCAGCCTCCTCTCCGGCGGCGAGAAGGCCCTCACAGCCGCCGCCATACTCCTCGCCATCTTCAAGTCGCGGCCCAGCCCCTTCTGCATCCTCGACGAGGTGGACGCCCCCCTCGACGACAACAATATCGGCCGCTTCGTCAGCCTGTTGCGCGACTTCCTCAAGGAATCGCAGTTCATCATTGTCACCCACTCCAAGCAAACGATGGCCGTGGCCGACGTCCTCTACGGCATCACGATGCAGGAGGCGGGTGTCTCCACCAAGATCGCCGTGCGCCTCGACGAGCTGCCGGAGAGCAAAGTGGCTTGAGCCGCGAGGCGCGGCGATTGGACGAATGGATGATTGGATGATATGGAGGAATGGATACCTGGATGATTGCCTGACACCCATCCACCCATCCAGCCATCCATTCATCCAGTGTCGCAAGACTTCTCGTTGGCCCCAACTACGGGGCTGCGAGGGTTCTGACCGAGGACGCTTGACGTGCTGAGGCCCGAAACGGGGACGGGTCTCCTTGCGTTTGCGGCCAGGGCCGCGCGGCCTCTGGGGCTGGCGAGCCCAGAGGGGACCGAGGAATAGGGAAAGGCCAAGTGTCGTTGCGTGCTCGAACGGGGACGAGCCGCCTCTTGGTCTTCCCTATTCCTCGCCCCAGTTTCCCCCGCCTGCCCGCACTGCCGTAGCCGCGAGCGTCCCGCTTGCGGCTCTCTTCATCTCTGGTGTCGGCAAACGTAGCGACACGCGGCCCGCGTGTCGGCCCTGTAAAAAAGACACCCGCTGTCTTTTTCTCCGCCTGCGCTGCAACGATGGCTCTTACTGGCGTGCCATCAAGCACTTACGTCAATGGCGCAGTTGCGCGGCGCAAAAAAGACACCCGCTGTCTTTTTTACACTGGGCCTCGGATGTAGCGGCAATCGTGCCGCTTGCTGACCGCAACCGGGACGGTTGCGGCTATGCTTCTTGCGCGGGCTTGCCCCGCTGAGTATAGTGGGTCCCGAACTCCCGCCCGTCGCAATCGTTGAGGAGTCCCACTATGAGGTGCACTGCGGGTCTCTTGCTCGCCGCTGGTGTGTGTCTAGCTGGCGAGGGGGTCAAGGTCGAATCGGCGGCCGGCAAAGTGTCCGTCACACGCGGGCCTCTCACACTTGTCTTCGATGCCGGCGGGAACGGCTTCGTCACATCGGCGAAGCTGGGCGATGTCGAGGCATGCGCCCCGTCCCCTGCCGGCGGGGCCTTCGCCTCGGTCGCGGTGCCGGCGGGGGAAGCCCCGCCGCTTCAGCCGATTCGCGGCAAAGAGGTCAGCGGGACGCCCAAGGTCGCACGGGTCGCTGGCAAGCAGGCGGGCGGAGCGGGGGAAGTGGAGATTGCCGGGACCGTGGCCTTTGAGCGGGTTGGCGAGGGGCAGTTCACCGTGCGCATCATTGTGCCCGAGAGCGGTCCGGCGATGGCGGCCTCGGCGGAGTTGGCCTTGCCCGACAAGGCGAAGGGCTGCTGGCTCACCTCCTTCGGCCTGGCCCTGCCGCTCTCGCTCACCTTTCATCCCACATCGGACGGCAAGCTGAAAGTTGACCGCAAGACGGTTGCCGTCGCGATTCTGCCGCGAGTGGGCATCGAGATTCCCGAGGTCCGCTGGCTCGTGGCCGATCAGAACGAGGGGAGCGTGTGGGGCCACATGCTCTGGCAGCTCGCGGGCATCCGCCAGACCACGCCACTCACGTGCGAGGTCTGGGAGGCCTGGAGCAAGGCCAACCCCCACTTCATCCTCCAGCACGGCAGCGTCCACCCTGGCTGGATGGCCGTGGCCGATGGCCGCGTGGCCATCGCAGCGGGCATGCCCGGCATCGAGAAGATCGCGCCCAAGGAAATCTACGTGGACAGCGCGGCGAAGGTCCTCCGCATCTGCTTCCAGTCGCCCTACGCCCGCCCCCTCGACCTGAGTGCCGCCCCCGCCAAGCTCGCCGCCGGGCCCGTCTACGTCTGGATCGGGCCGTCCGAGGAGGAGACCCGCACCGCCCAGGCCTACCGTGACCCCAAGAAGCGCCCCGCGCTCGCCGCCGTAGGCGAGATCCTCGCCAAGCTCCCACCCACCCAGTGCAGCTTCGGGCCGCCTCGGGTGCTCGAGGCAGTGGGGGCACCCAAGACCCCAGCGCTCCAACCGGCCGACCCCGAATTCGTTTCTCACGAGGCTGGCTCAATGACCGAGATTCGCATCTGGGTGGACGAGCCGAATGGCGTGGATGTGGAGGCGTGGCCCGTGACTCGCGGCATCCCCCTCAAGCGCGGCGTGCTCAAGGACGAGAAGCAGGCGGCGCTCTTCGGGGCGGATGGCAAACCGGTTCTGTCCGTTTCGCGGGCCGTGGCCTTGTGGCCCGACAAGAGCGTGAAGTGGCTCCTGCTCGACTTTCAGACGCCGCTCAAGGCCAATGTTGGGGCGAAGTTCAAGCTCGTCGTGGGCGACAAGGCAACGCCCGCGCCCATCCCCGTCCCAATCAAGGTCTCGGAAAGCCCCGGCAAGGTCGCAGTGGACACAGGGAAGTTGATGCTGACCCTTGCGAACAGCCGCGGCAGACTTGGCCTGGCCGTCGGGTACAGCCCGAGGGACGAGTCCATCATCAGAATGGGCAAGAGGGAGGGCGCGATCATCCCCCCAAGCGAAGGCATTCTGGGCTGCACGTTCAGCCACATTGCGAACACGGAGGAGTATCGCTCGCGCACCTGGGTGGACCCCGGCGAGCCCGACCCCGGCGTGGAGGAGGTCACGGAGCTGAAGGTCGAGGAGCAATCGCCCCTGCGAGCGGTGGTCCTGGTCCGGGCCAATATGAAGCACAAGCTCCTTGCCTCGACGATTGACCAGAAGCACCGCCCGCAAGTCGGCACGCCCGTAAGCCTCAGGTTCCACCTCTACGCCGGGTCGAGCCTTGTGCGCATCCAGCACACGTTCATGTTCGCAGGCGACGTGACGCGCGACTTCCTCCGCCAGATCGGCATCCGCCTGCCGCTTCCACAGGTGGGCGAGGAGCATTCGTCGGAAGGGCTGACCAGTTACGCGGCCGTCCTCGAGCGCGGCGGCGGAGTGCTGCAAGAGGGTCCCGATTCGGCCTTCGGCTGGCAATCGGACGGCGGCCGGGGCAAGGTGACTACACGACAGCCATGGGTTGACGGCGGCATCACCGTGCAGGGCCAGCAGCGGGGGGTCACTGTGGGCCTTCGCCACATGCGCGAGATGTGGCCGCAGGAAATCGAGTTGGCGAAGGACGGCATCTGGACGCACTTCTACTCGCCCCGCGTGCCGCCGATGGACGTGCGCCGCTATGCGTTCCACTATGGCGATGGAGAGTCGAGTTCGACCGGCTGGGGCACCGCCTTCGGAGCGCTGCGCACCCATGAAGCCGTCTGGTGCTTCCACACGGCGGACTCCACGCAGGCGAAAGCGTCGGTGAAGACAATGCTCAACCCGCCGCTGGCGCGCGTCAGCCCCCGCTACGTGGCCGACACGCTGGCCGTGGGCCACGTGGCCGAGCACGGCGCCGCGAGCAACGACGCCCACTACGACAACGTGCTCTACCACCTGCCCCGCATGCACCGCCACAACCGCGACTACTGGCGCTGGTTCGGCTTCTGGGACTTCGGCGACGAAATCCAGGTCTACGACGCCTACCGCCACCGCTGGGCCGTGGACGACGGGCGCTACGGCTGGTACAACAACGAGCCGGTCCGCGACCTCAACTACCATCTCGCCTACCTGATGACGGGCAACCGCCGCATCTGGGAGGCCGCCGAGGCCATGAGCTACCACGTCTTCGAGGTGGACGTCCGCCACGCCAATCCCCAGCCGTTCATGAGCCCCAACGGGAAGCTCTCCGAGCAGAGATACCGCAACTCGACGACGAGCGGCATTGACCTGTGCGGCGGTCGGCACAACTGCCAGCACTGGTCCGACGGCTACTGGGGCCATCGCCTCGGTGCCCCGCCCGGCTTCCGACTCGCCTACTACCAGACGGGCGACCCTGTGCTCCGCGAATACATGGAGCGGATCGTCGCCTCGGCGATGAAGACCCGCCGCAGCCAGTACATGGCAGCCGACGGCGATGAGGCGATCCTCTGGGCGATGATCATGGGCCACGAGATGACACTCGACCAGAAGTACCTCGACCGAATCAAAGGCTACGCGGACCTCCAGGTGAAGTTCGCCAAGGAGCACAACGGCTATCCCGCGGCACAGGCGAACTGGGACTGGGCGACGAACACCGCGGGGGCGCCCCCCGCCGACCCGCGGCCTGACATTTGGATATGGTCATTCGGCGGCCACATCGCACTCATCGAGGTGGCCGACGTCTACGGTGACCCGGCCCTCAACAGGATGCTGAACGAATGGACGCTTGCGTTGGAGGGCTTCGGCCCCGACAAGAAGCGCCAGACCGCCTGGTCGAACCACATCGGCGCCTGCCCGATGCTCGCCCACTACTATCGCACGACGGGCGACAAGCGGGCGCTCGAATGGTTCGCCCAGCGAGCCAAGGGCTTCCACTCCGGCATCCCCAAGGACGCCCCGAAGGAAGACCTCTCGACCGAGGCGATGGAGAACACCTTCCCAGTCTACACCCCTCACGACGGCCACGGCTGGGTTTACACCACGACCACTTTCTGGTATGTTGGCATCCCGGCCTGGCAAGGCGCGCTCCGCGCGCACGCAGGGAAGTAAAGAACTGGCTTGAGGCCTTAGCTATGGCAGGACATCTTTACTTGACCCAGCCGTCTTTACGCGGTATACTGAGCATGGCCTAGAGGGAAAGGAGATTTGACCATGCCCGTTGCTACCGTGTCATCCAAAGGACAGGTCACGCTGCCGGCCGACTGCCGACGGGCGACCGGGATCAAGCTGAAGTCGCGTGTGCTCATCCAGGCGGATGAAGGGGGCATCCACATCACGCCGGCCCCAGGCATTCTCAGCCTGCGGGGGTTCCTGGGGAAAGGCGGGTCCCCCGAAGAGGAGGAGAAGGCTATGCAAGAGGCCGTGGCAAGGCACGTATTGGGGAAGGAATGAAGAGGGTCTTCGTCGACTCGAACGTCTTCCTGCGTTTCTTCACGAGCGGCGACCCCGCCCAACACGAGAGGGCGGCCGGGTTGTTTGCGGACGCCGAGAAAGGCAGCTTCTCGCTCGTCTGCGGCCCGCCAGTGCTGTTCGAGGTCGCCTGGACGTTGCGAAGCTTCTATAGGCTGTCGCGCGACCAGGTTCTCGATGTGATTGCGAGGGTGCTGGCGACCCCCGGGCTGGAACTCACCGACAGGCAGCGCGTCGAGGACGCCCTCCGCCGCGCCCGTGCAGCACAGCAGGAGTTCGCGGACGCCTACATTGCCGCGAGCCTTGATGCGAGTGGCTGCGAGAGCATCGCGACCTTCAACCAAGAGCACTTCACCAAGCTGGGAGCCCAACTCCACAGCTTCTGACCAACGCCGACCTTTCAGGAGAGCGCGAATGACGAAGCGTGCCGTCCTATCGGTCCTGTCCGTCCTATCGGTCCTATCGGTGGCCTGGGGCGCCCAGGTCTCGCGCGAGGCGCTTCAGACGCTTTACGTCGAGCCTGTGGCCGTGGCGGTGCAGGTGGCCGAGCCGCCTGTGCTCGACGGCAGGCTCGGCGACAAGGCCTGGCAAGGAGCCGAGCCGCTCCACTTCGGCTTCTGCGACCCCACCACGCCAGGGAAGCCAAAAGAGACAACCCAGGTCCGCCTCGCCTGCGACGCCGCCAACCTGTACGTCGCCTTCGATTGCGTGGAACTTCACAGCATCAAGGCCAACGCCACGGGCGAATGGGACGAGAAGGTGGCCGAGGACGACCACGTGAGCATCATCCTGAAGCCCCGCGGCAATCGCTGGTGCGACGAGAGCCATCACAGCGCCTTCGTCGTCATCAAGGTGAACCCCAAGGGCGCCACGTGCGCGCGCACCTATCGCCACCTCGAGGGCGACGCCCGCCCCGGGACCGCGACCAAGGTCGAGGGCCTCGCCGCCAAGGCCGCCACCTACCCCAACCGCTGGTGCGCAGAGGTAAAGGTCCCCTTCGCGGGCATCCTGGCCGACCCCGCGAAGATGGAGGTCGCCTGGCAGGCCAACTTCTTCCGGAAGCGCTACGCGAACCTCTATAGCTCGGTGCAGCCGGGTGACATCGGGTATGCGAACTGGACAACCTCCTGGAAGGCCTGCGCCGATCTGGCGACCTTCTCCCCCTCCCCTGCCATGTTCGGCGTCGTCTATATCCCAACGGGCAAGGTCGTGCCCGAGAAGCTCAAGGGCGTCGAGAGCATCGTCGTGAAGCCTGCGCCCAAGCCGCCCGAGGCCGACAAGAAGACCCCGCCGCCCGGCTTCGACCTGAGCGAGGCGGAGCTTGAGGCGCACTTCCGAAGCCCCGTGGCACTCGTGCCCGTCGTCGAGAAAGGCCCTGAGATTCGCGGCGACCTCTCCGACCCCGCCTGGCAGAAGGGCTGCCAGGTTGACCTCCGCTACCTCGACCTCTTCGTCCCGGGCGAGGTCGAGAAGAACCGCACCCGCGTCCGC
>VGYV01000174.1 GCA_016872855.1 Planctomycetota bacterium | reverse complement strand
TCTTTCACACCTGGAGGACAACATTGAGCGCTCCATCGGCGTGGTCGGCGTACATGTCGAAGGCGCGCTGGGCGTCGGACCAGGGGAGGCGATGGGTGATGAGGGAGGAGAGGTCGAGCTGGCCGTCCGCAAGCATCCGCACGGCGGCCTCGAAGAAGTGGACGCACTCGGCGCCGACGGAGGCGAGCATCTCCATCTCGCCGCGGAAGAAGGTGTTGATGGGGAACTCCTGCGTGGCGTAGCGGGGCACGCCGAAGACGTAGACCTTCCCGTAGCGTCGGGGCAGGGCGACCGCGGTGGCAAGGGATTCCGGGAAGCCGACCGCTTCGACGCTGAGGTCCACCATCGCCCCGCCCGTGAGGCGGCGGACGGCCTCGACGGGGTTCTCCTTTGAGGCATTGACGGCATCGGTGGCGCCGAAGCGCCTGGCAGCCTCGACGCGGTAGTCCAATAGGTCAATGCCGATGACCTGGCGTGCGCCGGCATGGCGGAGGACGGATGTGAAGGTTAGCCCCATCGGCCCCTGTCCGACCACGGCGCAGCGGGCGTTGGCGACGGAGCCGATGCGGCCCATCGCCCTCAGCACGGTGGCCAGGGGCTGCGCCGCGATGAAGGGCACCGGATCGGCGGTCTGGGGCAGGGCGACAAGGCCGGGCGGTTTCGCGCGAATCAGCACTGCGAAGCCCGCGTAGTCCTGCGGGTGGGCGAGGACGACCGCGCCGGGCTCCCAGCCCGCAAGACGCGATTCGACGATGGTGCCGACGCACTCGTGGCCGTCCCAGCCCGGGGGCCTGGGGTACTCGAGCTCCTGCCACTGGCCGAGGCCGAGGTAGGGGTGGATGTTGCTGCCGCAGATGGAGACCCACTGGCAGCGGACGAGCACCTCGCCGTCGCGGGGCTTGGGCTCGGGCACGTTGTCGAGGAGAGCGATCTTGCGCGGAGCGAGCATCTGGAGGGCTTTCATGGACGACCTCCGAAGGGCCGGAGAGGATGAATGGATGAGTGGATGAATGGATGGGTGCAAGACGGATTGGCATTCATCCAATCCTCCACCCATCCATTCATCCAGGTTGTTCACGAGTACGCATGCAGTCCGCCGAGGAAGGCGTTGCCCGCGAGGCTGAGGACGCAGGCCAGGAAGCCGAGGATGGCGGCGAGAGCCGCGCCGCGGGGGGTCAGGCCCTCGCGGTAGCGCTGGTGCAGGTAGATGGTGTAGAGCACCCAGCCTACAAGCGAGCCGACCTCCTTAGGGTCCCAACTCCACCAGTTGCCCCAGGCGAAGTGAGCCCAGATGGCGCCCGCCAGGAGCGCTCCGAAGGTGAAGACGGGGTAGCCGATGAGCACGGAACCGTAGCTGATGCGGTCGAGGCGCGCCACGTCGGGCAGGCGCTCGCGCAGCCGCGGGAGGCCGAAGTAGAGGGCCAGGCCAATCGGGATGGCAATGAGGGTTGCCAGGCCGACGAAGGCCGCGAGCTGCCCCGCCGCCTTGCGGGGCAGCAGGGCGTTGGCCTCGCGGGAGCGGTACTCGTCCTGGATGGCCTTCTCGACGCGCTCAAGCTGAGCGTAATCGGCGGGGAAGCTCAGGCGGCGACTGAGCTTCTGCGTGTTGTCGGCCCGCTCGCCCATCTCTCGGCCAACTTGTTTGATGTCCCTGTAGCGGACCACGGGCTGCCACTTGGTCCCGGTCTTGTCGAAGAGGTCATTGAGCGACTGGAAGACGGGGTCTTCGGCCAGCTCGGTCCGCCGCTCGAGGCTGAGGGGGAGCCAGCGAGCCTTGCCCAGGATCGCCCTGGCCTGCCGCGAGAGGGCGCGCCAGCGCTCGATGTCCTCGTCGAGCCTCTCGGGTCTGAGGAGCTTGCCCGTTTGGAGGCCGAGTTTGTCGTCGTTGGCCAGGCGGACCAGTTGCTCCTGCTCCTCCCGAAGGCCGGCGATGGCGTGCTCCTGTGCCCGCGTGATCCCGCCGAGGAGCAGGCACGCCACGAAGAGGGCCAGGGAACAGACCACGAAGAGGAACGAGCCGAAGCCCGACCTGTCGTCGCGCCTTCGCGCCAACGGATAGATGGCCCAGACGAACACGAAGGCGAGCGTGGCGAAGACGCCCAGGAGCGCGGCGCCGTAGCGCACCACCTGGATGAGGCCGACGGGGGGGGCCTCCGCCGCGCCTGGCACCTGGTGCGGCGCGTAGGCCACCTCGCGGAACGGCAGGATCACCCTGCCGAACACAAGGCCCAGCGCGAGCACGAGCGCGGCGCCCTTTGCCGCGGCGGCCAGCAGCACAAAGTGCCGCCTGGCGCCCGGCGGCGCCAGGCTCGCGTCGTACGCCTTGACCAGCAACAGCGCCCCGACGACGAACGCCGCGGCGAAGACGGCGAAGCCGACGCCGGTGAGCGAGACGTGGATGAAGAGCCAGTAGGACTGAAGGGCGGGGACGAGCTGGAGTTCGACAGACTTGGGCTGGATGGCGGCGAAGACGGTGAGGAGGCTGGCCGCGATGGCCAGCGCGGCGTCAATGACCACCAGGCGCACTTTCGGGCTGGCCGTGAGCAATGCTATGGCCGAGCACCACGAGGCGAACGACAGGTACTCGAAGACCTTCTCGATGGGCAGCCGCGTGAAGTCCAGGAAGTCCAGCAGAATCATCTCCAGCACCACTGCCACGGCCGCGGCGGGGAGCCAGATGACGCTGGACTTGCGGAAGATGACGCCGACGGCCACCGCGGCGGCGGGGACGACGAACAAGAGCACATAGGTGGCCGCCTGCCAGGCCGGCCCGGCCGAGAAGGCGGCGCCCAGGCGGGGGAAGAACATGTGCAGCGGCTCGGTGCCGATGATGAAGGCGCGCCAGACGATGCTCCCCGTGTGGGCGGCCAATCCAAGCCACACGAGGCCGCGCCCGAACCGCGCTAGCCCGTCGCCGGCGCGCAGGAACGCGGCTGCCGACAGCACGAAGGCCGCGAGCAGGTAGCAGGCGAAGGCGAGCCAGAAGAGAGTGACATCGTTCATGGGGCGCTCCCGAAGCAAAGGAGAGGATGAATGGATGGGTGGATGTATGGATGGGTGTCAGCCAACCATCCATTCATCCATTCATCCAACCATCCAATCATCCAATCATCCAACCGCCTTCACCACGGCGTCGAAGCGCTCCTTGAAGCGCTCGCGCCACTTGAAGGAGTCGCCGGCCAGGAACACCTCGGCCCGCCCGGCGTCGAGCGGGCGCACGAGCGCCCACACGCGCTCGTGGTTGCAGTAGAAGCACAGCACGATGCCCAGCATCATCATTCCGCAGCCGAGCCACACCGGGAGCATGATGGGGTGGGTCTTGAAGGTGAGCCAGGTGGCGTAGTCGGGGGTTGAATCCACGGGGACGATGCGGTAATCGCCATAGTCCACGATGCTCCCTGGCCGCGGCTCGCCCGAGCGGCGGGGCAGCGGGAGCCATCGCTCGCGCGTGGGCGCGCCGGGGGCGGCGAGGCGGACGCGTATGGCCGGGTTCACGGGGTCGTCGGACACGTTTCGCGCCTCGCCCGCCACCACGCGGCCATCGGGCGCCCGCTCAAGCGGCATATACCAGTGGGGGAAGTAGCGGAGCACCTCAATCGTCAGGTCCGTGCCCGGCACCTGGACGGGCGTCTGAGGCGGCACGGCCAACGAGACCTGCTGGAGGACTTCGACGGGCTGATCGTCATCGTGCGATGAAGCCCCACGGCTGGACGAGCCAGCCGTGCCACGTTGGACCCTGGCCACGACGAAGCTGACGGACGTGACGCCGCGATAGTCGGGCTGATAGCTCTGCTGATAGACGTGGAAGCCGCGGTAGATAAGGGGGCGGTTGACCTCGATCACTGTATCGGTCTCGGGCGTCGTGTCGAGCAGGGTCACGTGGGCGCCGTAGTATTCGGGCTTGCCACGGGAGTCGCTGCGGAACTCGAAGCGGCGGAGCCGCATGCGGAATAGGGCGTCAGGCTTCGGCTTGCCGGGGTCCTCGCGCCAGTCGCCCTTGGCGGCGTCGGCCCGGAAGTCGCGCGGCACGGCCAGCACCTCATCCCTGGCGAGCAACTGCCCGTGGCGGAACGCCAATTGGCCTGAGATGAAGCCGCCGACGGCGATGAGGATGACGCCGAGGTGGACGACCTGCGAGCCGAGGCGGCCGATGCCGCCGAGCCAGCCGCGGCGGCCCTGGAGCAGCGTGCCCCGTGCTCCCTCTGTCCGCCGCGTGTGGAAGCCGGCGCCGCGGAGCGCCGCCTCCACCGCTTCGGCGCCGCCCTCGGCCACCGTCTCCGCGTGGGTCGCCCGCCGGCGATACCAGCCGGGGTCGTCCGTCGCCTTGAGGCCGAAGGCCATGCGCCACTGGCTCGGCAGCCGCTGAGCGGAGCACGCAACGAGGTTGAGGAGGAGCAGCGCGCACAGGAGGCGGAACCAGATGGACGTGAAGAGCGCGTGGAGGTGCAGGAGGAGCATCAGCCGCCCGAGGACGGGACCAAACGAGTCCACGTAGGAGAGGCGCAGGCAGGCATGGGTCATCTCCTCGCTGCGAAGGCGGCTGGCCATCATTTGGGCGAAGCCCCGCCAGTCCTCGTCGCTCAGCGTGCCCTCCCCCACCCGCTTCACCAGTTCCTCGAAAGCCGTGTCGCCGCGCAGGATGCCCGCGGCCCGGGCGAGGGCCACGAACTCCTCGCGCTTCATCCCACGCTCCGAGGCCGGGTCGAGGCGCTGCTCCACGTACGTGCTTGCGGTGAACGATTCGGGCTGTGGCAGGACGATACCGATGGTGGACGCGATGGCGATGATGATGAGCAGGGCGACGGCCACGCGCACGGAGGCCACGGTCCGCCAGACTTGATTGCCGATTGCCGATTGCCGATTGCCGATTGTGGGTTCTCCCGGCCTCATGCGCCGTACTTTTCGAGGCCGAGGGCGTGGGCGACGAGGATGGGCATGAGGTGGATGCCGCGCATGCGGCCCAGGGCGCCGCCGGCGCAGGCGCGCTCGGAGAACTCATCCACGCCGTCGGGCCGGCCCCACTTCGCCCACACGGCCACGGGCACGGGGTGCCAGCTATGCGCCTTGAGGACGCACGGGGTCGAGTGGTCGGCTGTCACGCAGAGCACGGCAGGATTGAGGGCGCGTGCGCGCGGGAGCAGCGCGTCCGCCTCCTCGATGACGTGCACCTTCGCGTCCCAGTTCCCATCCTCGCCGTAGCTGTCGGTCTTCTTGATGTGGAGGAAGAAGAAATCGTAATCGGCGAAGTGCTTCTCCAGGCAGGCGAACTCGCTGGCAATCGTCTCGCCCGCGTCAGGCAGGATGTCCATGCCCACCAGGTTGGCGACGCCGCGGTACATGGGATAGGTGGCGATGGCGGCGAAGCGCATGTCGTAGGTTTCGGTTAGCAGGGGAATCTTCTCGAAGCGGGCGTAGCCGCGCATCAGGAGGTTGTTGGCTGGGTGCTCGCCCTTGAGGATGTCGGCGGCCTGGCGAGCGAACTCGGCGGCGAAGGCGGCGGCCTTGGCGGAGCGGTCGTCGAGGGCAGCGGCGAGGCGTGGCGGCTCCTTGCCCTCCGACTGCGGGTCGGTCTCAGCGATGGCGTCGTAGAGGTCGGGGGCGCGGAAGACGACGCAGGCGCGGTGCTCCTTCTCAGTGCGGACGAACACCTCGCAGCCGGGGATGCGGACGCGGGCGTTGAGGAGGGCGACGAGCTTCTCATTCGTCTCGGTCGGGATGCGGCCGGCCCGCCGGTCGGTGACGAAGCCCGTCCTGGGGTCGGTCGTGCAGAAGTTCACGCGGACCGCGAGGTCGCCTGGCTGGATGGGGAATCCGATGCCGAGCGCGCCGAGGAGGCCCCTTCCGATGTCGAAGATGAGGGGGTCGTAGCCGAACAGGCTCAGGTGGGCCGGGCCGCTGCCTGGGGTGAGGCCCGGCAGCACGTTGTCGAGCAAGCCGCAGAAGCCCTCGCGCGCCAGGGCGTCGAGGTTGGGCTTCTTTGCGCTCTGAAGTTCGGTGGGGCCGCCCGGCTCGCGGGGGATGCCGCCAAGGCCGTCGAAGACGATGAGGATGATCTTGCCCTGCGGCTTCTGGCGAAGCCGCTTGAGCACGTTGAGGAGTTCCATAGTCCCGCTCTCTCCTTCAGGGTCGTTCGAGTAGTCCTGGGGGATGATTGGATGAATGGATGGGTGGATGAGTGGCAGAGCGGCCTGACCTCCGTTCGCTCATCCATTCATCCACTCATCCACTCATCCATTCATCCGCTGCCCGTTCAGTTGTCCGAGCTGCCGTCGTCATCCATGCGGTAGCGTTCGCGCAGGGTCTTCCCCAGGTCGAAGAGGTTCTGGAAGTCCGCCTTGCTGTCCTGTGGGGTCTTGCCGAGGAGGCCGTGCTCGACGAGGGTGAAGACGATTTCGCCGAAGTCCTCGGTCGAGGTGACGCCCCAGTGCTTGAGGACGGTGGGGGCCAGGTAGCCGAAGCGTTCGACGGCGAGGTCACACAACCCCTCGACGAGCTCGCGGCCCGACACGTGGCGCCGCTCGCCGAGGCGGCTGCACGTGTAGTTGACGCCCTCGCACACGAACACATAGGCGTCGGCGCGGTAGCGCGGGTTCTTGGCCATGGCTTCGCGGAGCGCCAGTTGGCGCTTGATGATGTCGAGCAGACTCAGATCGGTTGGCTCACTCATCGGGACAGCTCCCGCAAGCCGCAACAGGCTATCTGACGCGTAGCCCCCAATGTGCGACAGACTACGGCGAAAGTCAAACGCATCAGCCTCCCCCGCGGCTCTCTTGCGCGCCGTCCCCCCGAGCGCCGGGCCGCGAGGCGGCCTCCGAGCCGGGAGGGCCTTCCGCTTCCTCCTCGTCGCCTTTCTCCTTGGGCGGCGGGGCGCTGTCGAGCACCTGGATGTCCTTCACGGAGAACACCCCATCCCGGTCGCCACCGAGGTCCACGCTTACGGTCTGCTTCAGAATCTCCGTGTTGGTAACGACGCCGACGCCCTGGGGGGTCTTGACCTTGGTGCCCTTCCTGGGGAGCTGTTCGCGCAGCTCGGCGTAGCAGGCATCCTCAAAGCGCAGGCAACACATGAGGCGTCCGCACCGCCCCGAAATCTTGGCGGGGTCGAGCGTGGTCTTCTGGGCCTTGGCCATGCGCATGGTCACAGGGGCGAGTTCCTTCATGAAGCCCTTGCAGCAGAGCATGCGGCCGCAGTGCTCCACGTCGGCCAGGAGCCGTGCCTCGTCGCGGACGCCGATCTGCCGCATCTCGATGCGGGTGCGGTACTGGGCGGCCAGGTCCTTCACCAGGGCGCGGAAGTCCACCCTGCCCTCCGCCAGGAAGTAGAAGATGATCTTGTCGCCGCCGAAGAGGTGCTCGACGCTCACGAGCTTCATCGGCAGGTTGTGCTCGCGTATCTTGGCCGCGCAGAAGTTGTACTCCTGGGGGGCGAACTGCTCCTCGATCTCCTCGGCTCGGGCCACGTCGCGCGGCGTGGCGCGGCGCAGGATTTGCCCGGTGGCGGGTCCCTCGGGGTCGTTGGGGCTGGGCTCGGAGCGGCAGACGACCTCGCCCAGCTCGACCCCCCGCTCGGTGCGCAGGATGCACTTCTCCCCGCGGTGCAGGTCCGTGGCCTCCGTGCGGAAGAGCCCGATATGCCGCATCGCCCCGTAACAGGCGATCATGTGGAACATCGTGTCACCTCACAACCCGCCGGAAAAAGACACCAGGAGTCTTTTGCCGGCACGGCCTTTCAGGTGCTTCGCACAAAAGACTCCTGGTGTCTTTTTCCGGCGCCCAGCAGGGCGCCAGTGTCCAGTATCAGCGTGTCCAGAAGCAGCTTGATGTTCGCGTTGGCGTCCACGCGGTCGCGCGCCTCGAGGGTCAGAGCGGCCAGGCGCCGGGCCGCTTCGGCCGGCAGCCCTTCGCCCAGCGCATCCAGGGCGGGGCAGGCGTCGGCCCACGTGAGCAACGCCTCTGGGTAGCCCGCGGCGCGGAAGAACAGGTCGCGCCAGGCCAGGGCCAACAGGTCGAGGACGGGCCTCAGGCGGTCGCGCGCGTCCTCCAGCGTGGCCCCCTTCTCGCCGCGCCCCCTGTCGAGCAGCTCGGCGGCGAGAAGGAACTCGCCGCCCGGCGGCATCTCGGCCAGGGCGCCGAGGAGCCATCGGGCGTCCTCGTAGGCGCCGTTCTCCAAGTAGCCCAGCGCCCGGCCGGGGCTGCCCTCGGCCAGACGGGCAAGCACGCGCGCCTGCGCTGGCTCCAGGGCGGAGCCGTTCACCAGCACGCGCTCCGCCTGCTCGCATGTGAGCGGGCGGAACCGCACGAGCTGGCACCGCGAGATCACCGTGTCCACGAACGGCTCGAGCCGCGACGCCAGCAGGATGAGGAGCGAATGCGGCGGCGGCTCCTCAAGGGTCTTCAACAGGCAGTTCTGCGCCTCCTCGGTCATCCGCGCCGCGTCCACCACCACGAACACCTTGTGGCGGCCGGCGAATGCCTTGTAGGCGATGGCATCCTGTATCTCCTCGCGGACCTGTTCGACCAGGATGGCCGCTCGCCGCTCGCCCTTCGCGCCCTTCTCGATGCGGCGGACGAATGTGACGTCGGGATGGTTCCCGTGCTCGACCTTCTGGCACGCCGGGCACCGGTCGCAGGCCTCGGCCCCGCCACGCTCGCACTCGACCGCTTTGGCCAGCTCGCGGGCGAACAGCTCCTTGCCGACCCCGTCGGGGCCGACGAACAGGTAGGCGTGCGACAGCCGCCCGCCCCCCAGCGCCTGCCGGAAGCGCTCCACCACCCCATCGTGCCCAACTATCCGCGACCAGGCCATCTGACATCCCTGGCGACAGGGGCTTCGGGACAGAGGATGATTGGATGAACGGATGATTGGATGACTGGCAGACATCCACCCATCCAACCATCCATTCATCCACTCGTCTCAATGATCCCCAGCACGTCCCCCACCTTCACCTTGTCGTCGTCGTGGACTCGGACCTCGACGAGCCTGCCCGAGACGGGGCACGGAACATCGAAGGTCGCCTTGTCGGTCCGCATCTCGACGACGCCATCGGCCTCCTTCACCTGCTCGCCGACCTCGGCGTACCAGAAGGAGACCGTGGCCTCGTTCCCAGCGTCCTCGCCCAGGCTGGGCAGCTTGAACTCGAATCTAGCCACGGGCGCTTCAGGCTCCTTTCATAGGTGGATGATTGGATGGGTGGATGGATGGATGAATGCAAGAGAGGCGCGGCGTGCGCTTTCCTCTAACATTCGTCCAACCATCCATTCATCCATTCATCCCATCATCCTCAACAGCTCTCCGCCCTGGCCCATCCCGGCCAGCATTGCATCGGCGTGATAGGAGCTGCGGACGAACGGTCCAGCCGCCACCGCCGAAAACCCCAGGGCCTCCGCCTCTTCTCGATATGCCTCGAACTCCTCGGGCGGGACGAAGCGCTCGACGGGCAGGTGCTCGGGCGACGACCGCAGGTATTGCCCGATGGTCAGGGCCTCGCAGCCGGCCCCACGCAGGTCCCGCATCACCGCACCCACCTCGTCGTGCGTCTCGCCCAACCCCACCATCAGGCCGCTCTTGGGCAGTGAGGCCGAGGCCCGTGGGGAGCAGCCTCTGCTGTACGTCCTTGGCCTTGGGTCAGAGGCCGCCCACCTCTCCCTTGGGGAGAGGTCGCCCGCCAGAGGCGGGCGGGTGAGGGTGCCCTCCGCTGCGCCCTCGGCGGCACAAGCACCCTCACCCCGGCCCTCTCCCCGAGGGAGAGGGGGATGAGTCGTCTCCCCCCCTGCCACGCACGCTCTACTGGCGTCCTTTCCCCACTCGGCGACGCGGCGGAGCAGTTCGAGCGACCGCTCGTAGACCGCCTGCGGCCTCACAAGGGGGTAGAGCCGCGGCACGGTCTCGACGTTGTGGTTGTACACGTCCGGCCGCGCCTCCAGGACGCGCCGGAGGCAATCCTCGCTGCCGCCGAAGTCAGGCGTCAGCACCTCCACGGTAGCCCCGCACGCGGCCCGAATGGCCGCAATCGTGGCGGCGAACTGGCCGCTTCCGCCGTCGGCCAGGTCGTCCCGCGTCACCGAGGTCACGACCACGTGCCGCAGGCCCAGGCGTGCGGCGGCGGCGGCCACGCGGCGCGGCTCATCGGGGTCGGGCGGCAGCGGCCTCCCCTGCCCCACCGCGCAGAAGCGGCACGACCGGGTGCAGGTGTCGCCCAGGATCATGAACGTCGCCGTGCCGCTGGCGAAGCACTCGCACTGGTTCGGGCAGTGGGCGCTCTGGCACACCGTGTTGAGCCGCAGCTCGCCCAGCAGCGCCCGCACGGGCGCCGTCGCCCCCTCCGGCGGCAGGCGCTTGCGGAGCCAGGGGGGGAAGCGCCGGGGCGGGCGGCCATCGGCAGCCGGCGGCCGGCAGTCGGCAGTGGGCAGTTGGCAGTCAGGAATCGTCGTGGCCCTTGTCCCTCTTCCCCTTCCTTCATGGTATTGATGGCTGCCAACGGTGTCAAGCGCCTTTTGACAGCCGGAGCCGCCCCGCGCTACGATTTGGAGGACGAGGACGACGACGAGGACGAGGACGATGGCCGTCTGTCACGTGCTCCGCATCCCGCGCATCGGCTACCGCGAGGCGCTCGCTCTCCAATTGCGCCTCGTGGAGCGCATCCGCGGCGGCGATGATGCCGCCCTGCTCCTGCTCGAACACGGCCCAGTCATCACCCTCGGCCGGTCGAGCAAGGAGAGCCATCTTCGCGTGCCGCGCGAGGAGCTGGCCCGCCACGGCATCGAGGTGCACGAGTCGAATCGCGGGGGCGACGTGACGTATCACGGCCCCGGCCAGACCGTCGGCTACCCCATCGTCTACCTGCCGGAGGACCGACGCGACATCCACGGCTTCCTTCGCTCCCTCGAGGCCGTTCTCATCGCGGCCCTCGCGCGCTTCGGCATCGTGGGGCGCCGCGTGCCAGGTTACACGGGCGTGTGGGTCCCCTCGAATGCGGAATGCGGAACGGGGAATGCGGAGCGTGAAGCAACACACCCTGCGGACGATTCACTCCGCACTCCGCATTCCGAACTCCGCCTTGCGAAGATCGCCGCCATCGGCGTGGCGTTCAAGCGGTGGACCTCCCACCACGGCTTCGCCCTCAACGTCACGACCGACCTCGCGGCCTTCGACCTCATCGTCCCCTGCGGCATCGCCGACCGGTCCGTCACCTCGATGCAGCGCCTCCTCGGCGCCGCCCCCGCCCGCCGCGCCGTCGAGGACGCCCTTCTCGCCGAATTCCTCCGCGAGTTCGGCTTCGACGCGGCCCAGGAATGCCCGTCGGCGAATACCTTGCTAGATGCTTGGGCTTGATATTGCGAGCGCCGGCTGCTATCATATATCCGTAGCCTACGGAGAGTGAAGGAACACTGCGATGACGGTGATCACTGCTGAGGAATTCGCAAGAGACGTCGAGGGTGTCCTCGAACGTTGCGAGCGGGAGAAGGACGAGGTGGCGATCATGCGCAACGAGAAGCTCGTGGCGCGCCTCGTTCCCGGCGGCCGCCTCATCACGCTCGGCGAGGCGATAGACAGGCTTGGTGGAACACTGACATACGAGGAAGGTGAAGCTCTCTTGCGTGACATCAAGGAGATGAACGCGCACCTGGACCAGGAGATTCGTGACCCGTGGCGGGAATGATAGCCGACACAACGGTCTGGGTGGACATCGAGCGCCGACTGGTGTCGCGCGCCGCGTTGGCCACGGCATCGGCGGGCGAACCCGTCTTTGTGGCTCCTGTCACCATAGCCGAACTGCAGTACGGCCTGTCGCGGGCAACCACTGAGCAACAGCGCAGCCGACGCCTCGCCGCCCTGAGCGAGGTGAAGGCAATGAACTGCCTCCCGATCGGTGCGGAAACGGGTGAAGTCTTCGGGAGACTCGCCGCTGACCTCGACAGCAGGGGTCGCCCGTCGAAGCATCGGACCCAGGACCTCTGGATCGCCAGCCTTGCCCTCCAGCACGGCCTCAAGGTGCTGACACAGAACCGGAAGGACTTCGACGACATTCCCGGGCTGACTGTGGTCTTGCTCAGCCCGTGACCGGTCCCCGGCACGGGTGACGCTGGATGGGGGGTGCAGGGTGTTCGCCATCTATTGGGAGCAAGTCCTCCTCCTGGCAGTTGGGCTTCTCCTGCTTGCTGCCCCGTTCGTTCTTGGCACCCTGTTGAGGCGGGCCGAGGCCAGGGCCTTCGCGCGCGGGGAGCTGGAGCCGACGGTTGGCGAGTGGATGCTGCGAGCGTTCCTGGTCGTCTCCGTACTCCTGATGATCTTCACCCCCATCATCGCTGTCGGCCTGATACTGTCGGGAGCCGAGTTTTTCTGATTCCTTCAGGGGCGTGGCCGTGAGCACTCGATTGCCGGAGGCGGAGCGGGAGCGGCGGGCGGGGGCGGCGCGGCGGCTGTATGCGCGGGTGCTGGTGGAGCACGAGCGGGTGCGGCACACGGAGGCACACGCGACAACGCCCAACGCGCCACTGTGGGGGCCGATGCGCGAGCTGGCGATGTTCCACGCCGCAGGGCGCGGCCGCAAGCCGCTGGCCGACTTCTGCGGGGGCTACCCGGACGCCGATGGGGTGCCCGAGGTCGTCCCCACCGCGGCCTATCGCACGGCGCTCCGCATCGCGCTCGACCTTGCCGGCGACCAACTCGTTCAACTCGGCGCCGGCACGCCCTGGGGCCGAGGCCGGCCGCGCGTGCCCGAGTCGGTCGAGCACTTCGAGGCCATCTGCCGCGAACTCCGCGACGGCGACGCGTCGGGAGCGATTGCGGGGATTCTGGACGCCGCGGAGCCGCCACGCCGCGGCACGGCGGTGGGCCTGCCGCGCGTGGTCTTCGACGTGCCGGGCAAGCTCCTCACCATCGGCTCCACCCGCATCGCCCTGCCCGAGGGCCGCGAGCTGGGCCTCCTGCGCATGCTCGCCATGCGGCGCGAGGACGGCGAGGTGACGCCGACGACGGAGCACGGGGTGGACTGGAAGAATGGGGCGGACTCGTTGCGGAAGCGCATCCGTCGGGCGACGGGACGGAACTTGATGCGCGCAGTGGTGCTCAGCGCTGGTGCGCCCGTGGGCGGCTTTCGCCTCGCCCCGGATGTCGAGGTAGTCGGGAACAGGGAGGTGTCCTTCCAGACTTTCTCCCCTGAGGCGCTGGAGCGACTGGCGTCGTCGCCGGCGCGCCGACCACGCGGCCGCGACCTGCGCGGAGAGGGTGATGACGAGGACTGAGCGGGCCATTAGCGGCGACGGAGCGGGCGATTAGCGGCTATTAGCGATTCTCGCCGACTTTTTCATCGCCACAACGTGTTGCCCCATATAGCCTTATGGCTTCATGGCCATGATCTGACTCGGCCCAGCCCCCCTTCCATTAGCGGCTGGAAGCATGAAGTGGGGGGAGAGGAAAGGAGGTCCGGAGCGAGAAGCAAGGGACAAAAGGACCCAAGGGACAGAAGGGGCGAGTGCCCGGCGACCCCCTGTCCCTTTTGTCCCTTGAGTCCCTTCGGTCCCTTGATCTTTGACACGCGCCCCCCGCCCCTGGGCGGCTGATCTTTGCCCACATCTTCTCGTGGCCCCCGGTCAGCCCCCGAAGGGGGTGGTCCAGCCGTAGCCCAGAGCCTGCCCTGAGCGGAGCCGAAGGGGCGACCAACGGGAGCCCTGGGACAAGGCCAACCTGGCATAGAGCCCCCAACGG
>VGYV01000173.1 GCA_016872855.1 Planctomycetota bacterium | reverse complement strand
CGGCAGCGGGGCGTCTGCTGTGTTGCGGCTCCTCGACGATGCTCTCCGTTGCATCGCCTCGTCGCCGCGCCTTGCATCCGCCCCGCTGACGCCGGCAACGCAGCCCGCGTGGGTTTTGAGATAGTCTCCTAATCCTGGCGCCCGATGTGTTCTTGAATCGTCCTCGTCCCTCGTCCGTCGTCCTCGTCCTCGATTCCGCTGCGCGCAAGCCAAGAGAGTCGAGGACGAGGACGAAGGACGAGGACGAGCACGATAGGACAACCCAGGCTGGTTGCCAGGATTGGGGGCCATGCCGCCGGCAGAACGCGCCCTTGACGAGCCGTGTTCCGGGCGCTATACTTACCCACGGTCGCCCTGAGGGGCGCGTCCCGCTGGCGGCTGGGGGGTGACTATGGGTGCGCTCAGGCGTCGGGGACTGGGGCCAAGGCTGTCGGCTCTGTGCGTTGCGCTATGCGCCCTGCACGCCGTGTCTGCATGGGCTGGCGGCGCTTCGGCGCCCATTGCTCCCCGCCCCGCGCTCACGGTCGAGGAGTTCCTTGCCTCCATCTCCGGCAAGGCAAGCGAGCCGCAGGACGAGGCCGATTCCTCTGTGGAGGATTCGCGCAGCAGGCTGAAGGCCCTTTTCGAGAAGGACCGCCGGCCCCGGGAGCGCATGGGGCCGGACATCCCGCCCCTCGACTGGCCACCCCCTGAGCCCAGAGATGTGTGGCGGCACGACAGCAAGGCGCGACCGCAGGACAGGCGGCCCGTTGGCTCGGCGCTCGACTTCCTCTCCCGACGGGGCCAGGTCGAGGCGCAGGTGTCGGGCTACACGGGCAGGCCGTTGTCCTCAAGCTACCAGAGCGCGTGGCGCGACGAACGGCGCTACCTTGTTCCCGTGTCGCCGCCCGGGCCTCCCGCGCAGCGGAAGCCCATTGCCGGCCTGTTTGCCCCGCGCCTCCCCCCGATGCATGCCTCGCAGCCTCGCAGCTATCGCAGGATGTGCCTCACGCACTGACGGCGCCCGTCGCGCGAGCGACGCGGGACACCGCCCCGGCCAACTCATCCCCCTGCATCCACGTCCTTGCCACAGTGCGGGCATTTCCTGGTGGCTTTGTTGCGCCCCCGCAGTTCCTCAACGAACCCTGCGCCGAGAATCCCCGTCGGAAGGGCGAACATGGCGATGCCGAGCACCGACACAACGGCGGCGATCACCTTGCCGAGCGTGGTGACTGGGCACACGTCGCCATAGCCCACCGTTGTCATCGTGGCAACGCCCCACCACATCGCCGCCGGGATGCTCGAAAAGTGCTCCGGCTGTGCGTCGTTCTCCGCGAAGTAGATGAGCGATGCGGCGAAGAGCAGCACGAGAAACATGACGGCGGCGGCGACGAGTAGCTCCTCCTTCTTCGCCCGGAACACCCGGCCGAAGGCCCGAAGCGCCTCCGAGTAACGTGCGACCTTCACCACCCGAAAGAGGCGCATCAGGCGCACGGCCCGCACGAAGCGCAAGTCCACCCCGACGAAAGGAAGGTAGAACGGCAGGATCGCGAAGAGGTCCACCAAGGCCATCGGCGTGACGGCAAAGCGCAGCCGCCCTCGGACCGGGGAGGCGAAGCGCTCCAGAACCGTGCACGACCAGATGCGGAGGACATACTCGGCCGTGAATGCCACCACGGAGAACACCTCGAACCCATCGAAGAACCGCGCCGCTCTCGCGTAGACCGACCGAACCGTCTCGAGCGCCAACGCCACCACGTTCAGCGCGATCAGCGACAGGATGAAGATGTCGAATGCCCGGCTTGCCCTGTCACCCGGCTTGGCGAGGTCCAGGATCTCCCACGTCCTCTTCTTCACGGAATGGCCTCCACGACGAGCTAGAGCGGAGCAACCATGAATACTGTGAACTGTCATACCCTCGCCGGCAGTTGCTGTCAAGCGTCGAAGACGAGCTGATGCCAAACCGCCCCATTCACGCTGCCAGTCATCCCTACATGGGCGCCGTTCACGAGCCGTCGGTTGACAACCGGTCGGGGCCTCCATAGAATGCGTAGGCGCGACCCGCCGTGAGGCTGGCAGGTCCGGCTCAAGAGGGTTGCAGTGAGGAGAAGGCAATGAAACTGGCGCCTGCACGCACGCTGGAGAGACGCGAGCACAACCTCTACGGGGCCATCCTGTACGGGGTGGAGGGCCGCAGGATCGAGCTGCAGGCTCGGTACTTCGGCGAAGATGCCTACGACGAGGAAGGGGCGTGGGACATCCGGATCACGGGGATAGCGCAGGGCGCGGTCCGGGAGGTGCAGGGCCGCCTCGCTGGAGCCTTCGCCAAGTACCAATTGCGTCCTCCCACGGGCAAGATCATCATCAACCTCGCTCCGGCTGACCTGCCCAAGCAAGGGACAAGCCTTGATCTCCCAATCGCCATGATCTGCATGCAAGCGGCGGGCTACGCTCCTGACCTCGCTCCACAGATCGAGAAATCTTACCTCTTCATCGGGGAACTGAGTCTACACGGCGACGTCTGTCGGGTGCCCGGCGCGCTGCCGATCGCGATGAGCGCTCCCCCAGGCAACACTATCGTGGTCCCCAGAGGGAATGAGAAGGAGTGCTGCGCAGTTCGGGGCCTCGCGCAGCACCGTGACACTCGCATCGCTGTCGCCGAGAGCTTCTGGCAGGTTCTCGAGTTCATGCGAGGCCGAGGCAATCTGCCCAACGCGATGAGTGTGACGCCAAAGTTCGAGAGCATCATCGGAAAGCCGCCGGACTTCGCGGACATCAAGGGCCAAGACCAGGCTAAGCGAGCATTGGTCATCGCGGCCGCGGGAGGCCACAACGTGCTGATGGTCGGGCCTCCGGGCGAAGGCAAGTCCCTCCTGGCGGCAGCGCTCCCTGGGATTCTCCCCGCGCTGACGAACGAACAGAAGATCGAGCTCACGAAGTTGTACAGCGCGAAGGGGTTGTTGCCCGAGGATGGCATGATCGTCGCACGGCGTCCCTTCAGGGCCATCCACCACACGGCGTCGAGGGAGTCCCTCGTTGGCGGCGGTTCTGGCGTCCCCGAGCCAGGGGAGATCACGGTTGCGCATCACGGCGTCCTCTTCCTGGATGAACTCCCTGAGTTCTCGCGGGGCACCATCGAGAGCCTGCGGCAGCCCATCGAGACGGGCGCCATGACCGTGTCCAGGGTGGACGCGAGCTTCACATTTCCGTCCCGCTTCACTCTGGTCGCGGCAATGAACCCATGTCCATGCGGGTTCTATGGCCAGTACGTGTGCGCGGATTGCCTGGCTGTCCTCGCCGAACAGAGCGCTGCGTGCCCGCGCTGCGGCAAAGGTAATCTGAGGTCAAGGTGCGAATGCAAGCCCACGAGGGTCAAGAGCTACCGCAAGGGCATAAGTGGCCCCCTGCTCGACCGGATTGATCTTCACGTCGAGGTCAGGTACCTCTCCGTGGACGAGAAGTTCTCGGACACAAAGAGCGAACCGTCGAACGCTCTTCGGGGCGCGGTGCAAGCTGCCCGTGACCGGCAGCACACGCGCTTCACCGGGACGGGCATTGCCTGCAACGCGGCCATCCCTGGCGGCGAGATTCTGAAGTGGTGTACGTTCACCGACGTGGCGCGCGACCAGTATAAGGTCCTGATCGGCCAAGGCATCTATTCGACCCGCGCCACTGACCGGATGGCGAAAGTGGCGAGGACACTCGCCGACTTGCAGGGCTCACCCTTGATCGAGCCCCCGCACATCCAGGAGGCCGCGTCGTTCTTCGCTGGCAGTCCTTTGGCATGAGCCGCCGAGCCCGGCTCCACGGATCGGGACACGTTGCTCAATGCTCAAGCTCCGCTCGGTCGCGTTCGAGCTCACGCCGCGGTGCAACCAGCGGTGTCTCTACTGCTACAATGCCTGGCGCGAGGAGGGGGCGCCAGTGGGGGGCGAGCTGTCCACGGGCCAGGTGTGCGGGCTGGTGGATAAGGTGCTGGCCGAGGCGGAGCTGGGGCACGTGACGCTGACAGGGGGCGAGCCGTTCCTGCGGGCCGATCTGCTCGACATCATCGGGCACGTGAACGCCCGCGGGCTGCCCGTGGCGATCATCTCGAACGGGCGGCTGGTGGACGACCGTCTGGCCGCCGCGCTGGCGGCGCGCGACGTGGCGTACGTGCAGGTGACGCTGCTGGGGCCGGACGCGGCGACGCACGATGCGCTGTGCGGCGCGGGGAGCTTCGACGGCGTGACCCGTGCCGCCGCGCGGCTCGTCGCGGCGGGGGTGGCCGTGGGCGGGTCGTTCCTGTGCACGCGGCGGAACTTCGCCGCGGCAGGGGCGACGCTGTCGCTCATGCGGCGGCTCGGGATGCGGGACCAGGTGGCGTTCAACCGCTTCAACCCGTCGGGGCCGGCAGCGGCTCGCGTGGCTGAGCTGTTGCCCACGCGGTCGCAGGTGCTGGCCGCGCTGGGCGAGGCCGACGCCTTCACGGGCGCGCACGGGCTGCGGGTCCACTGCACGATGCCGATCCCGCATTGCATGGCGGACGAGGCGGAGTTCCCGAACGTCGAGTTCGGCGTCTGCTCCGCCGCGACGGAGCAGGCGGAGTACGCGGTGGACCCGTCGGGGAATCTGAAGCTGTGCACGCTTCAGCGGCGGCCAGTGGGGAACCTGTTCGAGCATGGCTTCTGCGAGCTGGTCGAGGGGGAGGCGGCGGCGCGGTTCCGCGCCCGGCGGCCGGCGTTCTGCCAGGAGTGTCCCCACGGCCCGAGCTGCCGCGGCGGCTGCGGCGCTGCTGCCGAATGGGTCTTCGGCGACCCCAACGCCCTCGACCCCTTCCTCGCGCAACACGTGGAGTGAGAATGGGGGGACCTTCTTGCAAGAAGGTTCCCCCAAGCCCCCTCCAAGAACTCCAACATTGGGGCGGCGGCTGCGCCCGGCCGCCGTTCACGTTGGCCACGGGCAGGAGAGCGACGCCACGCGGCCGGGCGCAGCCGCCGCCCCAATGTGGAAGTTCTTGAAGAGGGGTCTGGGGAGAAACTGTCTTACAAGAAGTTTCTCCCCAGTCTGCTACTTTGCCGGCTCGACGCGCCAGTTGCGCAGGAGGAGGCCGGTGTTGTAGGTGGTCAGCTCAACCTTGCTGAGGGTGCGGGGGGGGCGTCCCTCGGCGCTGAGCTTTGAGCCGTTGAAGTAGTAGCTCGTGCCCCCGGCGCCGACGACCAGCCTCACGCTGTCCCACATCCGCAGCTTCACCTCGTGGGCCGGGCCGCCAAGCTTGTTGTCGGCCCGACGGGCCGCCACCCAGTCCTTCCCGAATTCCTCCGGATGCGCCTTGAGGGCGATCTCCGGCCCGCCGTCCACCGTGAGCGTGGCGCCCCAGGCGCCGGCGACGCGGTCGAGGATGCACAGGTCGCAACTGATCTCGGCCTGGGCCAGGCCGCGGGGGAGGGCGAACGTCACCTTGGCGTTCGGCTCGGCCAGAGGCATGGCCAGGACGCCGCCAGGCAGCACGACCCAGCTCCTGCTGGGGAGGGCCTCGGCGACGCCGAGCTGGCGGAGCGCCTCGGCCTGCTCGGCGGGCGGCTGGGCGGTCAGCAGGCCCTCGTCGAGCGGCTCCTTCGAGCTGGGGAGCCCGCCCGTCCGCCAGGGCGGGTATATGATGGCCACCACGAGGAGGACGACGAGGATGGGCACCATGCTCAGGGCGCCCATCGGAATCTTCTGATGCCATTTCTTCTGCGACTCGACTTCCTGGCGGCGGGCGGCGGCGCGGCCGTGGACGCGGCGGCGTTCCTCGACCGACAGCTCCCTGGGCGGACGGACGGCCTCGCGAGGCGGGGCTTCGTAGCCGACGGGCGCCGGCGGCTCGAACCGCTCGAAGCCGAACCACGCCAGGCCGCTCTCCAGGCCATCGTAGTGCGCCGGGGGCGGCGCGGCAGGCGGCGCGGGCGGCTTCTCCTCGACGGGCGGCTCCGGCTCCTCAGCAGGCTCTTCGGCAGACTCGCTCGGGGGCTCCTCGGCGACAGGCGTCGGCGCCTCCTCGGCGGCGGCCTGGCCCGCCGGGAGCTCGTCGGCCGGCGGCTTCCCCTCCGACGTAGCCGCAGCCGTCCCGGTTGCGGTCTCGGGCTCGGCGGGGGGCGTGGCAGGCGTGTCCTCGGACGCGGCGTTCTCCGCCCGTTCCGGCTCGTCGCTCATGCGTCACTCCGTTGCCGACGCGGCGTGCGGATGGGTTCCGTCTGACCTGCGGCGGATTATAGCAATGATGCCTGCCATTTGTCAAAGCAAGGTCTGACTTGGAGTATGGCCCCCAATCCTGGTGAGTTTGGTGAAAGCTCCTGAGCCCGACCCTCTCCCTACAAGGGAGAGGGGTCCGAACCCCCCTCCCTCTCAGGGAGGGGGTAGGGGGAGGGTTGGAGCTTGCCAATACCCCAGAGCGCCAGGAATGGGGGGGAACTCTGGGGTCCGCAACTGTGTCGGAGGATCGAGGAGGCCGGATGGCAGTCGGCAACCGAACTGTCCGCCGCACTCCACGGGGAGCTGCAAAGGCTCCAAGCAGAGGCGCCGGCGCTGAGCTAGGGAGCGCCACGGCCGGGGCATGGCGAGGGTGGACAGGGTGGACCGGGCGCCCTTGCGGTTGACAGGGGAGGGGAAAAGCGGTATGAGAGTGGCGATGGGAGTGCGTCGCCATGGCCGACCCTGCCGATGCCGCACGCAGCGCAAGCGCCTCTGACTCCGTGGGGCTGACCGATGCCTCGCGGGAGCAGATGGAGCGCTTCCGCGCCGCACATCACACGCAGGTGCTCACCATCCTGCTGAGCGACCTGGAGGGGTCCACCAAACAACAGACCACGCTGGGGAACGTGCGCGCGGCGGAACTCGTGCAGGCACACCGCGGCGTGTTCCGGGCAACCCTGGCGGGCATGGACGGGGAGGAGGTGGAGACGGCGGGGGATTCGTTCCTCGTGGTGTTCGCCACGCCGTCGGAGGCCGTGCGGTTCGCTCTGCGGATGCAGGCGGCGATGCGGGCGGCCAGGGCGGGGGTGGTGTCGCATCTTCAATTGGCACATAGCGGCCATGTGCGAATTGAAGATGCGACACCTCTTCCGCAGGTGCGGGTGGGCATCCACCAGGGGCAGGTGGTGGTGGAGCGGCACGAGGAGGGGCCAAAGCGGCTGGACGTTTACGGCCTCCAGATTTCCGCCGCGGCGCGGATCACGGACCTGGCCCGCGGGGGGCAGGTGCTCTGCTCGCGGGCGGTGTTCGACGACGCGCGGGCCATCCTGAGCGGAGCTGACCTGGCCGGCCTGGAGCCCGTGGTCTGGTGCAACCACGGGCCGTACCGCTTCAAGGGCGTGGCCGACGCCTACGAGGTGTGCGAGGCTGGGGAGCGGACCCACGCGCCGCTGGCCCCGCCGGCGGCGACGGCGAAGGGCTGGCCCGCCGAGCAGGCCGCCGAGGAGCTGGGCTGGCGGCCCGCCGTCGGCGTCACCGTGCCAGGCACCAACTGGGTGCTGGAGGAGCGCCTGGGTGGAGTGCGGAGCGCGCAGTCTGAAGGTGATTCCGCATTCCGCGTTCCGCGTTCCGCATTGCGGTATCGCGGCGAGTTCGGCGAGGTGTGGGAGGCGTTCAACCCGGGCGACAAGAGCCGCGAGGTCTTCAAGTTCTGCTTCAAGCGCGACCGCCTGGCCGCGCTCAAGCGCGAGGCCCGCCTCCTCAAACGCCTCCACCGCTACCGCCATCCGAACCTGGTCGAGGTGTACGACGTCACGGAGGGGGACAAGCCGCCCTATTACCTCGAAATGGAGTATGTGGACGGCCCGTCGCTCGACGAGTGGCTGGCGGCGGACCCGCCGCTGGCGGAGCGGCTCGGCGTCGTGGCCCAGGTGGCCGACGCTCTGGACACGGTTCACGCGGCGGGCATCTACCACCGCGACATCAAGCCGTCGAACATCCTGCTCGCGCGGCGCGAGGACGGGGCGCTGGTGGCTAAGCTGAGCGACTTCGGCCTGGGTGCGGCCGAGGACGAGAACGTGCTGCGCAGCATCTACGTCTCGCGCGTGGATGGGGTGGCGGGGACGTGGGACTACATGGCCCCCGAGGTGCGGCGCGGCGAGGTGGCGTCGGCCCGCAGCGACCTCTACAGCCTGGGCGTGACCCTCTACCAGATCGCGTGCGGCGACCTCGAGCGGACGCTGGGCGACTGGGAGCGGCATGTGCCGAGCGAGGTGCTGCGCGAGGACATCGCGCGGTGCATCGCCACCGACCCGGCGGCGCGCTGGGCGTCGGCCGGCGAGCTGTCGCGGGCGCTCCGCAGCCACGACGAGCGGCTGGCCGAACGCCGCCTGCGGCGCGAGCGCGAGGCCCAGCGGCGGCGCATCAGGCGCCTGGGCCTCATCTCGGCCGTCGCCGCGGGTGCGGCCCTCATCCTCGCCGCCCTGGGCGCCTACGCCTTCGTCCAGCGCCGCATCGCGCGCCGCCAGGAGGCCATCGCCCAGCAGGAGCGCGACGAGGCCGTGAAGGCCCGCCGCCGCACGGAGGCCGAGCTGTACTTCTCCAACGTGCTCCTTGCCACCCGCCAGATCGAGCAGGACCGGTACGACCCGGCCCGGGACGTCCTCTGGGCCTCGCCCGAGGGCCTCCGGAACTGGGAGTGGGGCCACCTGCTGGCCCGCTGCTCGACCGAGCTGCTGGCCCTGGACGCTAGCGGTGAGGCCCTGCTGGCCCTCGCCTTCAGCCCCGATGGGGGCCGGCTCGTGGCCGCGTCCACGGCGGGCAAGGCCTACGTGTGGGACGTTGCGGCCGGGCGCGAGCGCTTCGTCCTCCCTGCCCATTCCGCGTGGCTCACCGCTGCCGCGTTCAGCCCCGATGGCGCCCGCATCCTGACCGCCTGCGCGACCGACGGCGTGGCGCGCCTCTGGGGCGCCGACACGGGCAAGCCGCTGGCTGCCCTCGAGGGCCACTGCCCGGCCCTGATCGTCGGCAGGCCCGATGACCCGTTCCTGGCCGACGGCTCCCGGGCCACGCTGGCTGAGGCCTGGGCGGGGAAGAAGGACTGGGACGTTTTCGTCTCGGTGAAGGACGCGCCGCTGGCCCTGCGGCACGAAGGGGGGCCTGCGAGCCGGTTCGCAGCGCAGCGCCGGGAACTGCTGGGCGCCCTGTTCGTGCTGCTGGAAGAGTCGCGCGGCATCGCCGCCGCCCGCTTCAGCCCCGACGGCGCGCGGGTGCTCACCGCCGGCGGCGACGGCACGGCGCGCCTCTGGGACGCCAGGTCCGGCGCCTGCACCCACACCCACCTCGGCCGCGCGCGCAGAGAGACGCCCGCCGGCCGCCGCATCGAGTCGGTCGAGGACGCCATCGCCTGGCTGCTGGGCGTGGGGCTGACGGCTGCGGCGTTCAGCCCCGACGGCTCGCGCGTGGCCACGGGCGCCCAGGATGGCACGGTGGAGGTCTGGGACGCGGCGACGGGCAAACCGCTCTGGTCCGAGCGCGCGCACAAGGGGCCCGTCACGTGCATCGCCTTCTGGTCCGCCGGGCAGCAGATGGCCACGGCGGCGGGCCAGCGCCCGTCGCGCGAGATGGACGCCTGGCTCCCGCCCCATCCCACTGGCCCGCCCGATCCCGCGGCCCCGGCCCACCAGAACGTGCGGGTGTGGGAGGTAGCGACAGGGCGCGCCACCGGCGGCTTCCGCTGCGCGCCGGTGCGCGGCATGGTCTTCGTGGCCGACGGCACGCGCCTGGCCGTCGCCCACGAGGACAAGGGCCTCCCGGGCAGCCTGTGGGACCCACCCAGCGGGCGGCTCCTGGGGGTCCTTCCGGGGCGTCCCCTGCTGGCGAGCGCGGATGGCGCCCAGGTGCTCACCGCGGTGCCAGGCGGGGTGGCCCTGGCCGAGGTCGCAACGGGCAAGCTCACCCTGGAACTCCGCGGCCACGGCGGCGAGGTGAACGCCGCCGCCTTTCGCCCCCCAGACAAGGGGCCGCTTCTCCCCGCGTGCATCGCCACGGCATCCGCCGACGGGACGGCCAGGCTCTGGGAAACCGTGACGCCCCCCGACGCCGCGCGCCTGACGCCGCTCACCTTCCACGTGCCCAGGCAGGCATTCCGCACTTCAGCAGAGCCGGGGCAGGGGCAGCCTGCCGAGCCAGGCGCCCCCGCCGCCCCGGCCGCCGAAGCCGTGGTCCTCAGCAAGGACAAGACGCGCCTCGTCGCCGTGGCCCGCCGGCGCGCCACGGCGTGGGATGCGGCGACGGGCGCCGTCGTGGCGACCCTGGCGCACCCGAACGGCGTGGGCGCAGGGATAGACGTCAGCCCGGACGGACGCCGCGTGGCAGTGCCCCTGGTCTCCGGCGACGCCCTGCTGTGGGAGCCCGATGCGAACCGCATCGTGCACACCTACCGCGAACACAAGGGACCCGTTCACTCAGCCAGGTTCAGCCCCGACGGGCAGTCGGTCGCCACCGCCTCGGCCGACTGCACGGCGCGCATCTGGAGCGCCGCGTCCGGCCGCACCTCAGGCGTCCTGGAGGGCCACACCGACATCGTGTGGGACGCGGTCTTCAGCCCCGACGGCGCCCGCGTGGCCACGGTGTCCAGCGACCACACGGCGCGGGTGTGGGACGCCCGGTCCTCCAAGCTGCTGGCCACGATGACGGGCCACGGCCGCGGCCTGCACGACGCCGCGTTCAGCGCCGACGGCGCCCGCCTGGCCACCACGGCGCCAGCGCCCGATGCCTCCGCTCGCGTGTGGGACGCCCACACAGGCGCCCTCCTCGCCACGCTGAGGGTGGACGAGACCGACTCGCCCTGGCGCGCGGCATTCACGCCCGACGCCCGGCGCGTCCTCGTCGCCACGGTCACGAGGTCCGACATCCTCGTGGCCAGGCTGTGGGACGTTGCGGGTGTGGCACAGGCGCCCCCGCCTGTGCATTCACAGCCGAGGACGGCTGTGCCACCCGTGCACACTTTCCGAGGCCGCAAGGAGACGCCCTTCGCCGCCTGCCTCAGCCCCGACGGCACCCGCGCCGCCGTGGCCGACGACACGGTGGCCCGGGTCTGGGACACGGCTTCGGGACGCGAGCTGGCCGTCCTCGAGGGGCACACGGCGACCATCACGCTCGCCGCCTTCAGCGCCGACGGCCTCTGGCTCGTCACGGCGGCCCTGGACGGCACGGTGCGCCTCTGGCGGGCCGCGCCCTGGCGCAGCGACGCGGTCCCCGGCGACGCTTCGCGTCCCTGGCGGCAGCGCTACGCCGAGTGGCGGCTCGGCCAGTACCACCGTTGGCAGGCGACCCTGAAACGTGGCCAGTGACGGCCCGATCGTGCCGAAGAGAGGATGAATGGATGGTTGGATGGATGGACGGATGCAAGGCCGCGAGCGGTGTAGCCGCAACCGTCCCGGTTGCGGTCGGCAAGCGGGACGCTTGCCGCCACCTCGGCTCTCATCCATCCATTCGTCCACTCATCCATTCATCCTCTGCCCGTCCAGCAAGCACCTCTGGGCACGCAGGCACATGAGCGAACCGGACGGCATCGAGCAGCTTCTCCGGCAGCACCTCGGCGAGCGGTGCCGCGAGGTGGCGCTGGCCCGCGGGGAGGCCCTGTTCGCGCAGGGCGACCCAGCCGACGCCATCTACCTCGTTACCGAGGGGCGCCTGGCGGTGGACCAGGACTGCGGCGACGGCACGCAGATGACGGTGGCGCATATGCGGGCCGGCGACCTCGTGGGCGAGCTGGGCATCCTCACGGGCGGCACGCGGACCGCCTCGGTGGCCGCCGAGATGCCGTCCCGCCTCCTTCGCTTGGGCCGCGAGGACGTCGAGGCGCTCCTGGCGTCCGCGCCCGCCATCGCGGCGCGGCTGGCCGACCTGGCCCGCCAGCGGGTCCACCGCAGCCAACTGGCCGACGCGCTCTGCCGCCTCCTCGGGCGGGTGGAGCCTGGGCTGTTCGAAGAAGTTGAGCGAAGCGTCTCCTACGTCCCCCTTCGCGGCGGCGAAGTGCTCATGCGCGAGGGCGAGAGCGACCGCAGCCTCTACATCCTCCTCAGCGGGCGGCTGCGCGTCACGCGGCCCTCCGCAACCCCGGAGCAGGCCGAGGTCGGTCCGGGCGAGAGCGTGGGCGAGATCGCCCTGCTCACGGGCGAGCCGCGCACGGCGAAGGTGCGGGCGCTGCGCGACAGCCTCCTGGCCCGGCTCGCGCCCGAGAGCTTCGAGGCCCTCAACTCCCGCCACCCCGAGCTCCTGGCCGCCCTGGCCCGCGTGGTTATTCGCCGCCTCCGGGCGCGCGAGCGGCCCGAGCCGGCGCCCCCCCGCGCCATGAGCCTCGCGGTCCTCCCGGCTAGCCCGGGCGTGCCGCTCGACGCCGTGGCAGCGCGCCTCGCCGCCGCACTGGCGCGCATCGGCTCCACCCTCCACCTTACGCACGTGTCCTTCGAGCAACGCACCGGGCTGCGCGGCGCGGCCGACATCGAGCCCCCCCGCCGCGAGGCGGCGCACCACAACGCCTGGCTCGCCGCCTGGCTCGGCGAGCAGGAGGCCCGCCACACGTTCCTCCTCCTCCAGGGCGATGCCACGCCCTCGCCCTGGACCCATCGGTGCATCCGCCAGGCCGACCGCATCATCCTCGTTGCGCGGGCCACCGACGACACTGACGCTTGCCGGTTGCAGATCGCGCGTTTGGGACTGGAACCAGAAACCAGGAGCCAGAAGTCCGAAGTGGCAAAGCCCCTCACCCTGGCCCTGCTCCACCCGCGGGACACGGCCCTGCCCTCGGGCACGCGGGCCTGGCTCGACGCCGTGCCCGCTGGGGGGCACTTCCACGTGCGCGAGGGTTCGGACGGTGACTTCGGGCGCCTGGCGCGCTGCCTGGCGGGGCGAGCCGTGGGCCTGGCGCTCGGCGGCGGCGGCGCGCGCGGCCTCGCCCACCTAGGCGTCATCCGCGCGCTGCTTGAAAGCGGCCTGCCCATTGACCGGGTGGCCGGCACCAGCATGGGCTCGATCATCGGCGCCGCCGCCGCCATGGAGATGCCCTACGAGGCGGAGCTAGCGCTCAGCCGCCGCGCCTTCATCGAGGGCAAGCCCCACAAGGAGTATACCCTCCCCCTGTTCTCCCTCGTCCGCGGCCGCAGGCTCAACCACCAGCTCGCCCTCGCCTTCGGCGACGCCTGGATCGAGGACCTCTGGCGACCCTTCCTCTGCGTCTCCTGCAACCTCACCACCACCCACATGGTCGCCCACTCCCGCGGCCCCCTCTGGAAAGCCATCCGCGCCAGCCTCGCCATCCCGGGCATCTTCACACCTGCCGTCCAGAGCGGCGAACTCCTCGTGGACGGCGGGGTGCTGAACAACCTGCCCGGCGACCTCCTTCGCGCCGCAGGGTGCTCCCGCGTCGTCGTCGTGGACGTGAGCCGCCTCCTCGACCTCGCCATCGGCTGCGAGGAGTTCCCCAGCCCCTGGCGCCGCTTCTGGCGCCGACTCTGGCGCCGGGCGCTCACGCCCCACGTCCCCAGCGTCCTGGACATCCTGATGCGCACGGTCGTCATCAGCAGCGAGCGGAAGGTACAAGAGGTCAAGGCCGACGCCGACCTCTGCCTCACGCCGCCAGTGACCCACTACGGCATGCTCCAGTTCGACGCCATGCACGCCATCGCCGAGGCCGGCTACGCCTACACCAAACAACTCCTCAGCTCCCCCGACCGCCCCACCTGGCTCAACGACTTCCTCGCCCCCTGACGCCCTCGGCCCGGCCACTTTCCCAGCCCGATTACGGCCCCTCGTCCTGGTGA
>VGYV01000172.1 GCA_016872855.1 Planctomycetota bacterium | reverse complement strand
TGTATTCGATGCCGACCTTCCCCGACCCCGGGGCGTTCGTTTGTCCAGCGTCGCCCGACTCCAATGAGCCGGGGACGGAGCTTGGCAGCCTGAGTGTTCCGAGCGCCCCCAATGCACTCTCCAGCAACACGGTGAGCTATGCCGGCATGGGTCGCGAGAGCCCGGTCGCTAGCTTCCTGCGGCGGCTTCTTGGCGAACGCTTCCCCGGCCTCGGCGAGGACGATCTCTGCGTACTCAGGAACTAGGGAAGACTGCCTGGGGGCAGTCCTTCCTCAGTCTCTCCTCGTTGCGAAGCTCCCGTTTCGCAACGGGCCTCTTGCGGCTCCCGCTGCGAAGACCCCGAAGCAGGAGCTTCGCGACGAGAGCGGTTCGCAAGAGAAAGAGGAGGCACAGACATGAGACGCACGAATGGCTCGTCGCTTTCGGACCTACTCATCATGGTCGCCATGTTGATCGGCGTCGCACTGCTCTACACTGCCACAAGGCCCCGCGAGCGGGTGCAGAGCGGCCGGTTGACCTGCCGCAACAACCTGAACCAGCTTGCCAAGGGCATGGCGACGTATCTGAACGAATGCGGCGACAACCGCTTCTACCCCTGGCCCGCAGGCCGGGCCGGCTGCGGCACGGTGGCCAATCCCAACTTCGCCGGCGCCGAATGGCTCGCCACCCTGTACTGGACCCGGATCATCCCGGACCCCGGCTTCTACTACTGCCCCAGCTCGCCTGACAACAACGAGCAAGGCGCGGAGCTTGGCTCGATCGGCGGACCCGGCGGGAAGCCGCTCTCCGCGGACGCCGTGAGCTACGCCGCCTTCGGGCACAAGAGCGTTGGCATCTACCTGTGTTCGAAGCAAGACGAGGGCGCGGCCTGCGCCAACTCCATCCTGCCCATCAAGGACGACTTCCCGCCAAACGAGCCGATGGCGTCCGATGACACACAGGGCCCCATCCACCACGGCGAGCGCGACAACGGCGGCATGGCCGTCCTCTTCTTTGACAGCCACGTCGAATACTGGACCCATAACCGCCTTGACCTCGAAACCGGCGTCGGCCAAGGCGACCTGTGCGCGCTGAGGAATTGATCTGAGCCTGTCAATGCAGAGAAACGATGAATCCGCGGCCAAGTTCGCGGCCGGAATCGAGTATTCCACACTTGCACAAGTGTGGAATACTGTTGCACGCGTGACTCTCGTTGCGAGGCGCCAGCCCAGGACAAGGGCCTGATCTTTGCCCACATCTTCTGAGAGCTGGGGTTTAGCCCCCGAATGGGGGCGTTTGAGCCGTAGCCCAGGGCGACCGAAGGGAGCCCTGGGTGGGACGCGCCCCCCACGCGGGAGCCCCCGAAGGGGGCGATTCAATGGCCACGAAGGCAGGACGCGCCCCCTTCGGGGGCTTGGATGGGGGGGACGCCCGATCCCAGGGCTCCCTTCGGTCGCCCTGGGCTACGGCCGGCTCGCCCGCCTTCGGGGGCTACAAGACCCCCGAGATGTGGGCAAAGATGAGGGTGGGGCCCTGGGGTAGGGACCGGCGCCCGACCCTCCCCCTACCCCCTCCCTGAGAGGGAGGGGGGTACTCAAACCCCTCTCCCTTCCAGGGAGAGGGCAGGGTGAGGGTGGGACTCTGGGGCAGGGACTGGCGCCCGACCCTCCCCCTGCCCCCGCGCTGAGGGGAGGGGGTTGACCGTGGCCTCCTCGTTGCGAAGCTCCTGTTTCGCAACGGGCGGCGTGCGGCTCGTGCCGCAGGGGTTCGAAGCAGAAGCTTCGCGACGGGGGGAGTTCTTCAGGAAGGAGACACAGAACATGAAACGCACGAACGGCTCGTCCCTGTTCGACCTGATCATCATGGTCGCCATGCTGCTCGTGGCCGCGGTCGTCTTCGACGCCTGGAGACCGCGGACGCGGACGCCCTGCCGCCGCATCTGGTGCCGCAACAACCTCAACCAGCTCTGCAAGGGCATGGCGACGTATCTGAACGAGCTCGGCGACAATCGCTTCTACCCCTGGCCCGCCGGCCGCCCTGGCTGCGGCACGGCGTCCGAGCCCAGCTTCGGCGGCGCCGAATGGCTCGCCAGCCTCTACTGGACACGCATCATCCCGGACCCCGGCGTCTACATCTGTCCAAGCTCGCCCGACGGCAATGAGTATGGGGCGGCGCTCGGCTCCGATGGCGCGCCCGGCGGCAAGCCCCTGCCCGCCGACGTCGTGAGCTACGCCGCCTTTGGCCACAGAAGCGTCGGCATCTACATGCTCTCGAAGCACGGCAATGCCCCCGGCTACGCCCAGTCCAGCATCGCGGTCCGTGAGGACTTCCCGGCAGGCGAGCCGATGGCCTGCGACGACACGCAAGGCCCCATCCATCACGGCGAGCGAGACAACGGCGGCATGAGCGTTCTCTTCTTCGATAGCCACGTTGAGTACTGGACGCACGAGAGGGTTGACCCCGAGACCGGCGTCGGCCGGGGCGACCTGTGCGCGCTGAGGAACTGAGTGTGTGGCACGGCTGGCTTGTCCAGCCGTGTCCCCGGCGCTGGTCCGCGCATGGGACAAGACACGGCTGGGCAAGCCAGCCGTGCCACCACTGAAGGGGGCGGACCGTGAGGAAGAGCTCGGGCCTCACCCTGGCGGAACTGCTCATCGGCGTCTTCGCCCTGGCGATTGCCGCGGGCCTGCTGTGCTACGGCGTCCTCGCAAAGCGCGACGAGGCGGCGAGGATTCGGTGCCGGAACAACCTGAATCAACTGGCGAAGGGGATGGCGAGCTACATATGGGACGACCGTTTCTACTGTTGGCCGGCTGCCCGGGCCGGCTGCGGAACCAAGGCCGACCCACAGGTCGGCGGCGCCGAGTGGCTAGCGACGCTCTACTGGACCAAAATAATCCCTGACCCGGGAGCCTTCGTCTGCCCCGCCTCTCGCGACGACAACGAATGGGGGGAGAAGCTGGGTAGCTATGGCTGTCCGGGGAGCAAGCCGCTTGCCGGTGACGCGGTGAGCTATGCCGGCATGGGCGACCGGAGCGTCGGCATCTACCTGGCGTCGAAGCTGAACAAGGGCGCAAGCTGGGCCACGTCGAAGCTGGCGGTCCGCGACGACTTCCCGCCCAATGAGCCCATGATGTGCGACGACACGGAGGGCGCGGTGAACCACGGGCGCGCCCGGAGCATGAACGTGCTGTTCTTCGATAGCCACGTCGAGTACTGGACGCATGACAAAGTGGATGCGGAGACGGGCGTGGGGAGGGGCGACCTGTGCGCGATGCGCAACTGAGTGTGTGGCACGGCTGGGCAAGCCAGCCGTGCCACATATGAGAGGGGGTGGGCTTTACACGCTACACTCACCGGCTATAATGGGCGGCGCCTCAGGCGAAAAAGGAGTTGCCCATGCCCACCATGAAGGCCGCCGTGTGCAAGGCGAAGGAGACGATCGTCATCGAGCACGTGCCGCGCCCGAAGCCGAAGCGCGGCGAGGTGCTCGTGGCCGTGAAGGCCACGGGGCTGTGCGGGTCGGACGTGGACGGCTACACGGGCCACCACCCGATGATCAAGTGGCCGATCATTCTGGGCCACGAGTGCTCGGGCGTCGTGGCCGAGGTGGGGCCGGGCGAGCGGCGCTGGCAGCCGGGTAATGCGGTGGTCGTCGAGCCGTTCTTCACGTGCAAGAGGTGCCCCGCCTGCCTGCGCGGCCAGTACAACCTGTGCGTGGACCTGAAGATCACGGGGCACCAAGTTCCTGGCTCGATGGCGGAGTTCGTGATTGCCGAATCGTTCTTCCTGCACCCGAAGCCTGCGAACCTGTCGTTCGCTGAGGCGGCGATTGCGGAGCCGGTGTCGGGCTCGCTCCACGCGGTGGAGCGGGCGGCTCCGCGGCTGGGCAACTTCGTGGCCATCATCGGCTGCGGCACGATTGGCGTGCTGGCGATGCAGCACTGCCTGAACAAAGGGGCGGAGGTCCTCATCGCTGAGCCAGCCGCGTTCAAGCGCAAGGTGGCGAAGAGGCTGGGCGTCCACCACGCCCTCGACCCCGAGAAGGAGGACATGAAGGCCCGCGTGAAGGAGCTAACGGGGGGCATCGGGGCCGACGTGGTGATCGAGGCGGTGGGCAAGCCGGAGACGCTTGCGGCCACGGTGGGCCTGGTTCGCCGCGGCGGCACGATCCTCCTCATCGGCTGGTCGGGCAACAAGACCGATGCGTTCGACCTGACGAGCGTGACGCTCGACGAGCTGACTGTGCTGGGCACGCTGGGCTTCTGCTGGGACCACAAGGCGGCGCTGAGGCTCCTGAGCCAGGGGAAAGTGACCGTGAAGCCGATCATCAGCCACCGCCTGCCGCTGGAGCGGGTGGCAGAGGGGATTCGCATGCTGCGGGAGCATGCGCCAGGGGTATGGAAGATCGCAATCACCGAGGAGCAAGGGTGGCCCCACAGCCGCGCCTGACCCGTGACGCGTGACAAGAGAAGGGCACGGCTGGGCAAGCCAGCCGTGCCACACCCTCTGCTTCTCTGGTCACGCGTCACGGGTCACGCGTCCGGATCCACGTACCACCTGCCAGATGGACCTCAGACAATGAGTCAGCTTCTTGCCGGACTAGACATTGGGACTTCTGGGGTCAAGGTCGGCATCGCCGAGGCGAGCGGGCGGATGCTCGGGCTGGGGCGGGCGGGGCATGAGAATGAGTCGCCACGCGAGGGGTGGGTGCAGTGCCCGCCCGAGCGGTGGTGGCAGGGGGCTGTGGCGGCGCTGCGGCAGGCGTGCAAGCAGGCCGGGGTTTCTCCCGGCGACATCGCGGGGGTGGGGGTGAGCGTGCTATTCCCGTGCGTTGTGCCGCTGGATGCCGATGGCCGTGCCCTCCATCCCGCACTGCTCTACTGCGACCGGCGGAGCGGAGCCGAGGCCGATGCCATCGCAGGACTGGTCGGCAAGGACGCCTACGAGGCGCAGATCGGCAACACGCTCGTGCCCGGGACGTGTGCGGCGACGAGTCTGCTCTGGCTGCGCGAGCACCAGCCGGATGCGTGGCGGCAGGCCCGCGCGGTCGGCTTCGCGAACACGGCCATCACGGCGCAGTTGACGGGGGAGTTCTGCACGGACCCGACGCAGGTGGCGCTGTCGGGGTTGGTGGACATCCGCGATCCGTGGCGGTGGGACGAGGGTCTGTGCGAGCGGCTGGGGGTGGACGTTGGGCGCCTGCCGCGCGTAGCGGGGGCAGCGGAGGTGATCGGTACGGTGACGCGCGCCGCGACCGAGGAGACCGGGCTGAGGGCGGGGACGCCCGTGGTGTGCGGGTGCGGGGACGTGCCGGCCTCGGCGCTGGGGGCGGGGGCTGCGGACTCGTCCACGGTCATCTACGTGGCGGGTTCGACCGACTGTGTGGCGGTGCCGACGCATGTCCCGACCGCGGACAGGCGATGGGTGAACTCGGCCTACATTCCGCGCGGGATGTGGCTGCCGATAGGCACGACGACGTCGTCCGGCGTGTCGGTCGAGTGGTTCGTCCGCGAGGTGTTGGGCAACGGGGGCCTCCAGGCGATGACCGCGCTGGCGGAGCAGGCGCCGCTCGGGAGTCACGGGTTGCTGTTTCTGCCATATCTCCAGGGGGAGCGGACGCCGATCTGGGACCCGCGTGCGCGGGGCTGCTTCTTCGGGCTGTCGGCCAGGACGAGCCGGGCCGACCTCGCCCGCGCGGTGCTCGAGGGCACGGCCTTCGCCCTGCGCCAGGTTGTCGAGTGCCTGGAGGGCGTGGCGGGTGTCGCGGCGGGGCAAATCCGCGCCGTCGGGGGCGGGACGCGGAATGCGCTGTGGAACCAGATCAAGGCGAACGTGCTGCGTAAGTGCTTGGCAATGCTGGAGTTCCAGGAGACGAGCGCCCTGGGTGCGGCGCTGCTGGCGGCGATGGGCGTGGGGCTGCACGCCACGTTTTCCTCGGCCGCGGCGGCGGCGCGCTCGGGCAACCGGACTCGGCTTGTGGAGCCTGAGGCGTCGGGTGAGCTGGCCTACGAGGCGCTCTACGGCCAGTTCGCCCGTCTCTACCCCGCCACGCGCGAGATCGCCCACTGCCTAGCCTCGGCCCCAGGCACTGCGTGAGCGACGCGGTTTTTTTCCCCTTGAGTTCCCGCCGCGGGTCGTGTAGAATGTGTCAGTGGCGGCATCCCCGGCCGCCAGGAGGCAAGCCCCCAATGGAGGTTCGCACTTTTCTTCCAGTGATTCTGGCAGCGGCGCTCCCCCTCATGACCACGGGCTGCCCCGCCGTGTTGTTTGGGGCGGGGGCTGCCGCGGGCGCAGGGGCGCTCGGGTGGCAAGCGGGTTGGCTCCGAGGCAACATCCCTGAGCCCCTCGAGCGGGTCCACCGCGCGGCGAAGGCGGCGCTCGCCGACTTCAAGGTCCGGCTCGACGACGAGTCGGCCAAGCCGTCATCTGGCAAGGTGGACGGCACGATGCCGGACGGGCGCCGGGTGGTCGTGGAGACCAGGGCCATCGGCGCCAAGGAGACGCAGGTGCGGGTGCGCGTGGGCCTGTGGGGGGACCAGGCGGCCTCGCTGAAGATCTTCGAGCAGATGAAGAAGCACCTGTGAGCGGGCGGGCGTGGGCGCAAGGCCCGAACGAAAACGCAGCCCAGCCTGCGCAGGCCGTGGGCTGCCTTTCCTGTTGTCACGGGTCGCGTTGGTGGCAGGGCGGCGCGCTCACCAGGTGGGGCGGCGCGCGCCGCCACCGCCCGAGCCGCCGCGATACCCGCCGCCACCACCGGAGCCGCCGCGGTATCCGCCGCCGCCCCCGCCGCCTTCGCGGCGATCGGTCTTGGGCCGGGCCTCGTTCACCTTGAGGGACCTGCCGCCCATGTCGCTGCCGTCGAGGGCCGCAATGGCCGCCCTGGCCTGGTCAGCCGAGGGCATCTCGACGAAGCCGAAGCCGCGCGAGCGCCCGGTCTCCCTGTCCTGGATGACCTGAGCGGACGTCACCTCGCCGAAGGGCTCGAAGGCGGCCCGCAACTCGGCGTCCGTCGCGCTGAACGGCAGATTCCCCACGTAGATGTTCATGGACTCACTCCAACACTGCCCTGTTGGGGTCCCCCGCAGTCAGGCAGGGGAAAAAGACACCAAGAGTCTTTTGCCGGAACGGCCCTGCGGGTGCTTCGCACCAAAGACTCCTGGTGTCTTTTCCTCCGGCGCTTCGCCAGCAGCGGGCGCATCCACGCGCGCCCACACGGTGCGGGCCGCGAGCGCGGCTGCGAGACGTGAACGGCAGCCGGCCACACCGATGGCGAGGCGCCTTGCGAAGGGCAGGCCGTGGGGAGTCGCGCTCAGGTGACGGCCCGGCTCCCATCCACGCCGCAGAATATAGCACGACCCCGGGGGGATGTCAAGTGGTGAGTCGCAGCGGAGCACGGCCCCCAATCTCAGTGACGTGACCGGAATGCACGAATCGTGCTCGTCCTCGTCCCTCCTCCTCGTCCTCGACCCTTCTGCCCACATCGAGACGAATCGAGGACGAGGGACGAGGACGACGGACGAGGACGATTGGGGACTGACGTGCGGAGTAACAGAACCAGGGGCCATACTCGTCGCTGCAGGAGGGGATGTCTTGGGGAACGCGCAGCCGGGCTCAAGGCTTGTCGCCGGCGGCGAAGGCGGCGTTCATGTCAATCACTTCCACGCCGGCCGGGGGCTTGAAGACAAAGGCGTCGGGCGGCACGGGGGCGTCCACGGACAGGTCGGTGCATTCGAGCGCGGCCACCACGCCACCGCGGTCGTCCCGGACCTGCATCTTGAGTTGGAAGCCGGTGACGGAGCCGAGCCAGAAGCGAATGCGGCGGCCGGGGGCCTTGGCCAACACGTCGCAGACCAGGGGGCCGCTGAGCAGGGCCTCGTGCTTCTTGTCGGGGCAGACCTCGAAGACGTAGGCCGTCTCGCGGCCAAGCCGTTCCGTGCCGAGGTAGAGGAGGTCGTCCGCAAAGAGACGCCAGGCCCGAGCCGGATTGGCCACGGCGGCGAAATCCACCTCGGGCTTGCCGTCCAGCGTATACCACTCCTTCTTCGTCGCAGCCACGGTCCAGCGCCGCACGGTGGCGCCGACGCCCTTGGCGACGGTCTGGATCCAGAGGTGCTGGCTGTCGAAGACGCGTTGCTCCTTCAGCGCTTGCTCCGTGCCGGGCTGGCTGTTGCGTTCGATGGTGAACTTGCCGTCCTTCCCGACGCAGAGCGTGCCCGTGGCCTCCTGGCGCCGCTCGCCCTGGCCGATTGCCTCGGCGAGCGTGGCGCGAACCGTCGGGGTCCCTGCGGCAATCTTCCGGAGGGTGTTCACCAAATCAGGCGCGGGCTGCCCGGCCGGCGGCCCGGCGGCGATGGGCGTCTTGGGCGGCCCAGCGGAGGATTTCCCGGGCGGGGGCTTGGCCCCCTCCGCGTCCAGCTTCTTGCGGCGCTCCGCCTCTTTCTTCGCCTTCTCGATGAGCTCCTGAAGCTTCTGGCCGGCCTTCTTCGCCGCCTCGTCCTCGCCCTCGCCGCGGTCGGTGACGGCCACTTCCTCAAGCGTCCACTCCTCGGGCAGGTACTTGAGCTCCTTGCCCGAGCGCCAGCGGCTGGCGACTTGTTCGTAGCGGAGGAGGAGCGTGCGCTCGCGGGCCTTGCGGACGTTTCCCTCACGTCCGAGGGGACGCAGCTCGGCCAGGCCGCGGACGTAGACGGTCATCTTATCGAAGTCGGGGGCCTCGTTGCCCAGGGAGAAGATGGCGATGCCCTCGCGGCTCTCGCCCGGCTTGAGCGGCTGGGCGCGCATCTCAGCCCAGTTGCACACCGGCCGCTCCAGGACCTTCTTCTCGACGTGCATCTCGGCCACGTTGTCGAAGCCGTCGTCGTAGTCCTTCACCTGGTTCCCGATGCTGAGCTTCAACGCGAGGCGTAGGCGGGCAGGCAACGGCTTCTGCTCGGGGTTCTTGACCCGATAGACGACGTACCAGTAGAAGCGGAGCTTCCCTGCGGCGGCGTCCTCGAGGACGAGCTGCTTCGGCGTGTCGTTTTCGAAGGCGAGCGCCCAGTAGGCGGGCTCCTCGCCGGCGCGGGCTGCGACGCCCAGGCCGAGGCCCAACAGGAGGAGGACGGCGAGCAGGAGCCAGCGGGTCGCGGGGGTTCTCATGAGGTCATACCATCCCAGTAAAGCCGAGGAACGCCAGGGCCATGAGGCCCGTGCACACGAAGGCGATGGGCATGCCGCGCATGGGCTCGGGCAGGTCGAGCTTCTCGATCCGCTCGCGGATGGCGGACATGAGGAGCATGACGAGGGTGAAGCCGAGGCCGGCGGCCGCGCCTTGGATGACAGCCTCGGGCAGGGTCAGCATCTCCGCCGCATCCTCCGGCGTGTTCAGCAGCGCCACGCCCAGCACCGTGCAGTTCGTCGTGATCAGCGGCAGGTAGATGCCCAGGGCGCGGTAGAGGGCGGGAACGTTCTTCTTCAGGTACATCTCGACGAGCTGCACGAAGGCGGCGATGGTGAGGATGTAGACCAGGGTGCGGAGCACGGCCTCGAGGCCGTCCCTGGCGACCTGGCTGTCGGCGCCCGCGAGCCATACCAGGACCGGAGCCTGGGGCTTCAGGATGTACGTGTCAATCGTGTGGGTCAGGAGCGAGGCCATGGCCATCACGAACGTGACGGCGACCCCCATACCGAAGGCGTCGCTCGTGCGCTTTGAGCAGCCGACGAAGGGGCAGAGGCCCAGGAAGCGCGCGAGGACGAAGTTGCTGACGAACAGGTTGCCGATGACGATGAGGAAGAGGCGCTCGATGTTCACTTCGCGGCCGCCTTTCGCAGTTGCATCCACTTGAAGAAGCCCAGGAGCAGGCCGAGCAACAGAAAGGCGCCAGGGGGGCTGATCATCACGTTCATCGGATTGTAGCCCGGCAGCAGCTTCACGCCGAAAAGGCTCCCACTGCCGCTCAGCTCGCGGATGCAGCCCATCAGGAGCAGCGCCAGCGTGTACCCGCAGCCCATCCCGATGCCGTCGAGTAGCGAGTCCATCACCGTGTTCTTGCACGCGAATGCCTCGGCGCGCCCCAGCATGATGCAGTTCACCACGATGAGCGGGATGAAGATGCCGATCGTCCGGCTGATGTCGGGGAAGTAGGCCTTCAGGAACAGGTCGGTGATCGTCACGAAGGTCGAGATCACCACAATGTAACAGGCAATGCGGACGCCGCCCGGGACGATCTTGCGGATCATCGAGATGAAGACATTGCTGCCAATGCACACGAAGGTGGCGGCGATGCCCATGGCCAGCGCCGTCTCGAGCGAGCCGCTGGTCGCCAGGCTCGGGCACACGCCCAGCACGATCACGAACAGGGGGTTCTCGCGGAACAGCCCCTTCGTCAACTCCCGCATATCCATGCGCAACTCCACCCAGCCCCCGCCGGCCGCAGCTTGCTAACTCCGCATTATAGTTAGGCTTGGGCTTCTGTCAAGCGCCAATCTGGCATTTCGGCACGCCGGCCTTGCCTCGGCGATGCCAGGTCGGGGTGATCATCTGAGCGCCTGACCATCAGCCGTGACACCTGGCAACAGCCGCCGCAGGGAGCCGTGCTGCTCACCGGCTCGAAGGCGCAGCGACTCCCCTCAGTCACACGGGCGCATCGGCCTCTTGGTCATCTGGATGTCTTCGCCAAGGTTGTCTCGAATCCAGGCCGCCACCTCGTCCGCGGCGGCTTGGCCTTCCGCCGCGAACAGGACCCGGAAACGCGGGTAGAAACAGATCGTGTCCCCCTCCAGGGGCACGTGGACCGTGAAGCCGTGCGACACGCGGCCGGCATGCTTCTCCGTGTCCACCTTCAGGTGCCGCGGGGCGAAGTTGAGGACGAGTTCCTCGGTCCACTCGTCCTTGTATAGGCGGTCGGCGAGCTGGGCGAGCTTGCCCACCAGGGCGTCGGTCTTGGCGATGCGGACCTCGGCCTCCCACAGCGGGTGGCGGAAGGGGCGCCTGACCTCCTCAATGGGCACGCCTCTGACCGTAATGCGGTCGAGCGATGCCTCACCGAGGCCCCTCTCGGAGGCCAGCCTGAGGTGCCGCACGGAGCGGGTGTCGAAGCCCATGATTGCGGTGCACACGGCCTCCACGGCCACGATGTCGGCCCCCGCCACGATGAGGTCCATAGCGACGGGCGTGCCCTCGATCGGCCCCTGGCCCTCCATCGCCACCAACCCGTCCACGATCACCAGGTCGGGCTTATGGGCAAGGCACAGGTCGCAGAGTACTTCGTCCACCTTGGCGTGGTAGTCCTTGCGTGGCTCGGGCAGGAGGCCGTAGAGGTTCTTCATCCCCAGCGTCACGCCAGTCAGTTGATGGGTCTTGAGCACTGGCACGTCAACCAACACGTCGGCGGTCTGGGTCACGGCGGGCAGCGAGTACTCCTTGCGGCCGAGGCCGTTCGGCAGCTTCACGGCCATTCGCTCGGAGCGGTCAACGTCCACAAGCTCGATGCCGAGTTCCTTGGCCATCGCCGTGTAGCCGAGGAAGTCGAACATGCGCGATGCGTCGTTGGGCGTGCCTTCGGCGATGGTCACTTTGCACTTGGCGGCGGCGAGCATCTGCCGGGCGAGGGCCTTCACGATCCGCACATCGGTCGTGAAGCCGGGCCGCACCTTGCCGTCGCTGGCCCGTTGCTCGCGGCCGGGGAGGGCGGGCTGATGCACGAGATTGGGCTTGATCACGACCTTCTGGCCGTCCTTGACGAACTGCTTCATCCCGCCGAGCAGCTCGATGGCCTCGGCCACCATCTTGTCGGGGTCCTGCCCCTTCACGATGGCCACCGTGCCGGCCCGTGCGCCGCCCAGGCATAGGCCCAGGAGCGCCGCGGCCGCAGAGAACAGCAGGATTCCTCTTCGGGTGGTGAGCACGAGGGGCACTATCTCCTTTCCCTTGATCCGACCGATCCGACAGATCCGACGGATCCGGCCGATCGGCCCGATCTGGCGGCTCCCGTCTACCGCGCGTGCGTCAGCGTCAGGCAGTCAATCCCCGCGTAGAAGCCGGTCGAGGCGTCGTTCTTGCCAGTCACCTCGAACTTGAGCTGGTGCTTGCCGGCGGCCAGCTCGACGGCGCCGTAGGGCACCTTGCCGCTGGGGATGACGCCGTTGTTGAAGCCGTCGAAGGGTTTCCCAATCGGCTTGCCATCGAGGTGAAGCTGCACGATGCCGTAGTCCACGGCCTTCGTGTAGTAGACATCGAGGTCGTACCGGCCGTCCTTGGGGACGCTCACCTCGACAGTCACCCACGCCCCCTTCTGCTTCGGGGTGAAGAAGAGCTGGGCTTCGCCGCTCCACTGGTTGGCGCCGAACCCGCCCATCTCCTGCCTGTCCGCGCGGCCGCCATCGCTCGCGACCACGAGCAGCCCCTCGGCCTCGATGGCCCCCTCGACCACGATACGGCCAAGCCACAGATAGTCAATGCCCACGCGGAAACCCGTCGCCTTCTCGTTCTTGCCCGTGACCTTGAACGTGACGGCGTTCGCCTCGGGACTCAGTTCCACCGTGCCCAGCGAGACCCAGGGGGCGACTTCGCGCAAGGGAGCGAAGCAGTCCACGGGCTCGCCGATTGGCTTGTCACCGAGGAGCGCCTGCACCTGGCCATAGTCCGGTCCGTGTGTGAAGCAAGCCACGAGCTTATGACGGCCGGCGGCCTTGATGGGCAATGCAAGTGTGACCGATTGCCCGGCCTCTGTGGCGGGGAAGAGAAGCTGGCTGTCGCCGCTCCAGCGCAGACCTATATCCTCGGGGGAGGGCCGGGGACCGCTCGTGGCGACGACCGCCAGGCTCTCACCCTCCAATACCCCACGCCGCTTCCAGCTCGCTTCGAGCCGCAGGGCATCGAGCACCAGGCTCCCGTCGGCGGCGAATTTGAGCGCTAGCCTGGCGTCCCCTCTCGGGAGCCGCGTCTTGGCGACAGCGGCCATGGCCGACACGGCGAAGGCGTCGGTGCTGCGCCCGCCGACAGGCTTCCCGTTCAGTAGCAGCTCGAAGGGCGCGTGGGCCTCCCCCTTGGCGCTGTAGAAGGTGATCGCGTAGACGTCGTTCTCGGGGACCGTCAGGGGCAACTCAATAGTCTGGCCCGCTTTGCCCCTGATGACCAGGGCTTTGCCGCTGCTGAACTCGTCCGTCATCCCCGCGTCATCGGCCACGGTCGCCCCCTCGACTTTCAACGTCTCAGCCTCGACGACGCCGGGGATGGCCTTCGGCCTGGGCAGCCGCCCCTCGACGGGCACGCTCGTGAAGAAGTCCTTGTGCGGCTCCGCCTGATACCAGTAGGCCACGGAACTGTAGTCCTTGTCCTTCCCGTAGTTCTCGATGGTGATGCGGAAGGATTTCTCGAAGGGAATGTCGTCGCTGATGTGCCAGCGGTAGACGCTCCACTTGTTCGAGAAGCCCGGCCCCTGGCCGAGGGTGCAGCCGTGGAACGGGCGGACGAAGAGGCGGAAGCCCCAGGCATCGCCGAAGTAGTCCTCGGAGCCAGTGCCGAAGGTCGAGGGGAACTTCTCGCCGTCCACGTAGACCTTCTCGTCGCCCTCGCCCCACCAGCCCTGGTCGGGGTTATCCACGTTGAGCATGCAGCCCACGAATCGCCCCTTCCCCTCGCACTCAAGGATGGGATAGTCGAAGGTCTTGCACGGGTCCTCCCGCCGCCACTTGGCGTGGAAGTAGATCGTGTTCGGTTTCAGTTCCTGGCCATCAATCCCGAAGGAGGTCTCCAGCTTGGCAGGCCTGGTTCCCTCGTTCGTGACCACAATACGGGCCTTCTTGCGGAATGGCATGGGCCAGCGACAGAAGTCGCCGAA
>VGYV01000171.1 GCA_016872855.1 Planctomycetota bacterium | reverse complement strand
TGCGCGCACGCCTCCACCCTGGGGGGGAGGGGGCGCCCGGCTCGCCCCCGGGCGGCTCACCACACACTCTTCCCCCCAGTACAACGAGTCTGGACCCCCATCATGAGCGGGTGGGAATCCGAAAAATCCGCAGAATCCGCAAGCCCTTGCCCGTTCGACACTTACGCCGACCTGTCCCCCAGCCCCCAACCCCCGACACCTGCCAGGAATGCTTCAGACTCGGCCCCAGAGGACCCCTCTCGTTCCGAAGCTCCCGCTTCGCAACGCACATCATGCGGCTCCTGCCGCCAGACCATCGAAGCGGGAGCTTCGGCACTGCCGTCGAACCGTAAAGTGTAGAATGTAGATCTGACCCCCGAGGCTTGCGCGTGCTGTGGATCAAGTGCGCCATGGTGGTTGCTCCCAGAGAGAATTCCATTGTGCCGGCACAGCCGGTGGCTGGACCGAACGTCGGAGACTCGGCCTGCATGACACTGTCGAAACCCTGCTCACACCAACTTCATCGCAATCTGCTCGTCCAGAATCTCCTTGACGGTGAGGGCGACGATGGCTTTGCCGGTTTGCTTGAAGAAGCGGCCGATTTCGTCAAGGGCGTCCTGCGAGGAGTCGAAGGCGACGAAGAAGCCCTTGGGGCGCTCTTCGCGCATCATCACGGCCTCAAAGGAATCAATGTCGGGACGGCCCACCTTGTCCTTCTGCTTCACCTGGATGGGATACCAGAGGTCCATGAAGCCGAGGTCCGTTTGGAGTGCGGGCTTCAGCCCGTCTTGGGTTTGGAGTGCGGGCTTTAGCCCGTCTTGGGTTTGGAGTGCGGGCTTTAGCCCGTCTTGGGTTTGGAGTGCGGGCTTTAGCCCGTTCGGAGACGGCCTGAAGGCCGCACTCCGAACACTGGGCAGGGCGGCCACGGGATAGATGCGGCCATCAATCCCCTGGTCGCCGACCTGGGCCTTGTTGGGGATGCCGCCGATGGCGATGACGGCCCAGTTCTCGAACTCGAAGGGCGGTATCTTGCGCAGTTGGGCCTCGGTCCAGGGCAGGTCGCGGACGACGAAGCCGCGGCCGAGGCCGCTGCCGCGACTGCGCTCACGCCGTAAGCCCAAGGACAAGAACCGGGATGTCGATGTCGGCGACGCCACGTTGCTCAAGATCCCACACGAACTGTTCGAAGTAGGACACACCTGTGGACATCTGGTCCGCGAAAGCCTTGACCGGGACAACTTCGACCCCCGCGTCTATGACGCCCAGCCTGTGGAAGATGGTCATCTTCGCACAGAACTGATACAGGATTCCCCCCTAGGCTTCGACTGACCGCGCAGCAAACTGATCCAGTTCAGCTCCCGAGGCCGTGTCGCAGACACATGACCCCGGTCTGCCAACCTTCATTTGGAATACGCCTACTGCATCATCGTTCAAATCCATGTCCCTCCAGAGAAGGCGTTCACGCTTCTTCGCTGACCCTCTGTCTCGATAGGCGTCCGCCGAGACAGGTACGCCGCTCTGTACGAGCACGACTACCCAAAGGCATTGACTCCTGTTGTCTGCCATGGCACTATCCCCTGGTCAATTGCTCTTCAACTCGTGGTACCACCTGAAGACGTTCGCGTACTCCAGGAACGTGCACAGGTCGCACAGACCACTGCTTTGGAAGGTGGGCCGCCTCAACTGCTCCACAAACACCCCACGCCTCTGGTCGCTTGCGACAACCGAAAACTGCGGTCTCAGGGTCGGCGCGATGAGATGAATATCGTTGAACCGCAAGAGCGCCGAGTACACGGGGGTTGTGTGTTCCACCTCGAAAAGCGCCCGTAGCTCGCCTGAGCCACGGGGAATCCAGATGACGTCGACCTCCTCCAGTACTCTCTCAACGGCCCCGAACCCGTGGGGCAGTTCATCCCGGAGCCCAAAAGGTGCAGTCAGCGACCAATCAAGCCTCATGCGGTCGTTCCGCGGCACCCAAACGTCGTAGCTCTTGGCGGTGCCAATTGCCCCAAGAAGAGTCTGCACCTGCGAGTGTGTCAGGTCTGGAACAGGTGGCAGCCCTGCGGCGGAGACCAAAGCGTCGAGCTTATCCCACCCGTAGTAGGCCTCGACGTTGAACCGGCCGGCCCTCACGATGCATAGCTGGGTGCCCTCATTCCTCAGATAGATCTGTGCCTTGTACTGGCCGTCCCGGTTCGGGATTGTCGTGTGGAATACATCCTCGTACTCAGAATAAGGCAGGATCAGGGGCTGAGGCTGGCCCGGCCAGATGAAGCAAATCGCGGAACGCCGACCTTCAAGCATGCGCAGATCGTCCTGCCTCAGGCCGTTCCACGTTTCCTGGCCTTCGTGCAGCTTGGAATACCGGATGTATACCACCACTCCTGCACTGCCTAACTCATAGAGGGACTGGCTCCCAGACAGCTTGCGCAACGCACCGTATCGCTCTCTCAGCTCCTTGAGGAAGCCTGCCTTTACGATGTTGGGCATGGCTAGCTCCCTCGCACGAGGTGGCGCATGCCTCTCGGCACGCCAGGGCCAAAGCAGGGGGCTTTGGCGGCGTTGGCGGGCCGCGGGGTGCTGCAATGCAGCCCATGTTCGAAATGCCAGATGATCCTGTTCCGCATGTGCAGATTGTGGGAGGCAAAGAAGGGATACAGCAAAATGTCAAGCGGAAAGACCTCGCCGTCGCGAACGTGGTTGCCGACTTGCCAGCATATGCTGCCGTTGCCAGCGACTATGCGGACGCACTCGCCTATCACTTCTTTCTGCTGCTTCAGGTATCTCTCGAGGTCAAGCCTGTCCTCGTAAGCCTTACCGATGTTATACGGCGGCGAGGTGACAACAAGGCGTGCGGCGCCCTCGGGGATTCCCCGGAGGAGATCCATGCAATCCCCAGTGTGAAGCGTAACCTGTGCATCCCCGGAGAAGCGTGGGCTCGCAGACAGGCCGCTTCGCTCATACAGGGTGAGTTGCTCCGACACCAACGTATCGAGGTCCGCCGGCTTCTCCCGCTTTGTCATACTCTCGACCTCTTGGCAATCGCCCCTGGCTGCGCCCGCCACGAACGACCATCATGTTAGCGTGTGATAGAGGACTTTTCAACCGCGGATTCTGCCCGGCAAGGCAACCGCGCTGATGGCGGAACGAGCCGGTGGTCTTGAGGACACGGGCGAGTTCGACGCAGCGGGGGCGCATGAACTCGATGTAGGCCTGGGTGGAGGCGTGGCGGTCCTCGAAGGCGCGCTTCTCGCGGGTCTCGCCCCAGAAGACCTCGTAGTTGCCGTTGGAGTTGAAGGGGGGATCAATGTTGATGAGGTCCACGCAGGCGTCGGGGAGCTTGCGCAACTGGTCGAGGTTGTCGCCACAATAGACGACGCGGGTGTCCACGAGGCTGGAGGGCTTCTGGGCGGGCATGCGGAGGTCTCCTCTCCCCTTGGATGCCGGGCTTGAGGATAGCGAAGTCCGGGGGAAAAGTCCAGTGCGGCACGCTCAGTCCAGCTTGAGGAGGGCGACGTAGAGGGCGGCGGGGCCTGTGGCGACGAGGCGGAGCCAGCCGGGGCGCTCCCAGGTGCCTTCCCAGGGGGCTCCGTCGGGGGGCGAGGGCTGGACGGCGAAGGCGTAGGCGGCGTTGGCCGCGGCCAGGGCCTCATTCGCCTGCTTCTCGTCCACCAGCGGGGCGCCTATCGGGAGATTGACGGCAGGCGGCTTGCGGTAGCCGACCTCGAGCCGCGTGGCGCCCGGGGGACGCTTCGCTCGCCAGCGCCAGCCGGCCGGCGACTTCTCGACGCTGGCCTCGAGCGGCTCTGGCAGGCGAAGGAGGGTGGCAGGGTCGCCGAGCAGGGCGTACATGAGGGACTGGTCGCGCCGCAGCTTCTCGACGTTGATCTCCTTCTCGAGCTTGCCCTCGACGTCGCGGAGCATTATCTCCATCATGGGGTCGCGTGCGGCCCTGGCATCGCTCTGGGCGCGGAGCCAGAGGGCGCCGAGCCGCCTCTCCTTGCCCGCGAGGGCCTTGAGGAGGCACAGGCTCGTGAAGTAGTTGGTGAGCGGGTGAGACTCCGTCGTGGACCCGATGACGGCCACGGGGCCGCCGGGGAGCAAGAGCAGGGCTTCAGCCTGGCAGGGCGTGGGCCGCGCGAAGTCGCCCGACCAGCAGGAGAAGAAGAGCATGGGCGCTACGGGCGGGCCGTCCGTGAGTTCGCGGGCGGCGTCGGCTGCCGTGTAAGTGACCCATCTCCCGCCGTGCTTCATCGAGTGAAAGGCGTCGGCGTTGGCGTGGCCCATGAGCACGTGCAGGAGGCCCCCCTGCTTCACCTGGCGGGTGAAGGCGGCCGCCTGCGCGGGGGGCCAGCCGCAGAGCGGGTCCGCCGGGTTGCCCGAGAGGAACCACGGGGCGAGCCAGGGCGGGCCGTTGGCCAGCACCATAGTCACGGCAAGGCTGCTCGCCATCGCGTCAATCGCGGGATTGTACCCGGGCGAGCCGCCCCACATGGTCGCATTCAGGTCGGCCGGCGTCGGCGCCTGGGCCTCGAAGGCGAGTATCTTGCGCACCACGGCCTCGGCCTGGTCGCGGGTCCGCGCGGGAATCCGTCCCACCGGAACCGTCGGCACCCCCTTCCCGTCTCTGTCGCCCCAGGCCGCGTCGGAGGCGAACTCCTGCGGCTGGACCTCCCGCCAGCGGTACAGCGGCCTGCGCTTGGCGGGCAGGTGCCAGGGGGCGCCCTCCTTCCCCGGCTCGTCGTCGCCCACGAGCAGGAGATAGTCGGGCCGCCGTGTGGACTCTGCCAGCGCCTCCTCGACGGACTGAGTGACGACTCTGGCCTCGAACCCGTCGGCGCGGCGCTTCTCCGCCAGAGCCTTGAGCGGCACGGCCAGCTCCGGCCTCGCCACCGCCAGCCAGAGCGGCCTCGGCTCCGCCGCACACAGCCCGTTAGCCCATATCACCAATGTGGCGCCTACGGCAATTGCGAGCCTGGAATACACCCAGTGCCCCTTTCTGCTCTTGGCTGATGAGGCGACTGCCAAGCCAGGAACGCCCCCATCCTACAATCCCGCTGCCGTTTGGGCAAGGGGCTCGGCACGGCAGGGTGCAATAAGGGATTTGCGTGGGGATCGCCGTCCGCCTCCTGCGCAGAAAAGGGGACTTTCACCTTCTCGCCCCCTTGGGGCGCCGAAGGCTGCTGCGCAGAAAAGGAGAATGTCCCCTTTTCTGCCTCGCTCGTAGTGCGGCCTTCAGGCCGTATCTTGCTTGCTTCGTGGAAGACCGTAGGGACGGCCAGCTCGCCTGGCCGCCGCGCGACACACCACTCACATCTCCAAGTGGCAGGCGGAGGGCAGGTCGGGATAATCTGAGCATGTGCCACCCTCACGGTGGAACCCGGAGGGCGTGGAACCGGGCCAAAGTGTAGAATGTAGATCTGACCCCGGACAGGACACGGACAGGACATGTGCCGGACATGACGGCGGGGCCCTCACGGCCTCTTTTGTCGGCGCCGGATTTCGCGGGCAAGGGACTTGACGTCTTGCTCGCCAAGCCAGGTGTGGCGTTCTTTGGTGTAATCGCCCGAGCCGACCTCAAATAGTTGGAGGAAGCGAAGGGCGCCACCCGGGCCTAGCTTCTCAATCAGGGCTTGCATGCCAAGTTGGTGGATTTGTTCCAGGCTCATCTTTCTCAGGTTCATAGTGCACCAGCCTCTCTAGCCCAAAGCAGTGGGTTCATTACGCGGACGCGAAGTGCCGCCACATGGCGTGACGCCTTACGAAGCAGATCGTCGTCCGTCGTCAAGAAGACGTCAACTCCGGCAGACTCGGCGCACGCAAGATCAAGCGCATCCAGCGGTCGGAAACCAAGTCGCTCAAGTTCGATGCCCCGAGCTTCCTCGGCGGACCCAACGTGCGCCGTGTTGTCGGCGCGCTGGACGATCTGCCTGACACGCGAGCGCCGCAGCGCATCTGGCGTCTTCTCGATTTCCAGGTTTACCACTTCACTCGATGTCCAGTGCCAGTCCCGATCGGGGAAGCGCATTGAGGATAACGCGGACGGCTTCCGCCTCGAGGCGGATCCTGTCTTGACTCTGGTCGTCGAAGGGCCGGTTCAGACAGCACACGTCAAGGTAAAGCCGCGTCATTCCACGCCCCCGGCATCCCTCTTGCCTTCCATTCACCACATTGATTCTATCCCGCCTATCGAGGCTCTGTCAAGCGCGTTCCGGCCTCAAGCCAGCGCTGCATCGAGGGCCAGGAGTTCGCGGGTGAGGTCGTCGTGGGCGTTGGCGTAGGGGAGGCTGGCGCAGATGAAGGGGACCATGTCGGCAGCGTAGCCGCCGCGGGCAGCGGCCGTGCGGTCGGGGGCGTAGCCGACGCTGTCGTTGACAAGGCCGCAGACGAGGGTGATCGGCCCCTTGGCGGCGGCGACGATGTCGTTCTTGATGGCCTGAAAGGTCTCGAAGCCGGAGCCGAGGATGGCGACGGGGCCGATGCGCATGCCGGCGACCTCAGTGGGGTCGGCCAGCGGCTGGCCGGCGGCGGCCTTCGCAAGGAGGCGGCGAAGGGCGGTGACATAGACCATCGCCATGCGGGCCTCGTGCGGAGCGTCCGTGGCGTCGAGCTTGTGGAGCTTGGGCTCGTACTCGGCAAGGAGTTCGCGGAGCTTCTCGACGCCCCAGGGCTTGCGGGCGAATGTGACCTGGCGGCGGGCCGAGGCGAGGCGGTCCACGGCGAACGGCTTCGCCGCCGCAATGCCGCGGCGAACGGCGTTGGCGTAGCGGCCGGCAATCACGTCGAGGGCGAGGAGCGACTCGGTCTCGGGCTTGTGAACGGCGCAGGTGTTGACGTCCCCCTGTGCGCCCTGTAGGAAGAGGCCGACGGCGCCTGGGTGCTCGCGCTCGATGAGGTTGGTCGCGACACCCGCGTAGTCGCCGTGGATGTAGCGGGTGGCTTCGCAGCAGACGACCGGGTGGCAGCCGAAGTAGCTGACGAAGCCGAGGAAACTCTCCCCTGCCCTTGCGGTGAGGACGTGGCAGGTGGTGTCGGTGAGTTCAGGCTTGGCGGGGCGCCAGTCGTCGCGGAGCACCACGTCGAGCGGCTGGGCGTCCTTGTCGTACTCGCGGTTGCAGCCGATGCCTTCGCAGGGCACCTGGGCGTGGGAGAGTTCGGCCTCTTCGAGGCGTTCGAGGGCCTGGAGGCAGGCGGCGGCGATGCGGGAGGGAAGGGTCTCGACGTAGGGCGGGTCGGGCTCGCCCCAGCCGATGTAGGGGCCGGTGCATGGGCCGCTGTGGGTGTGGGAGGAGCAGATGAGGACGGCGTCGGGGGTGAGGCCGGCCTGCTGGTGCAGAATCTCCCGCACCCGCTCGGTGATGGCGAGCGCGGTGCCGACGAGGTCGAGCGCGACGAGCATCTGGCGGCGGCCGTCGAGCTCCATCGCCATCGCCCGCGCCCACAGGCGGTCGCGGACCTCGATGCTCTTGCGGCACCGGAACGGCCCGAAGCCGCACAGTTCGACGCCGACGCGGGGCGTGATGTCGTTCTTCGCAAAGCCGATGCGCATTGCTCGACCTCCTGAGTGTCCGGTGGCACAGGCTTCCGGCCTGTGAGGGACACAGGCGAGACGCCTGTGCCACCAGGCGATGGGCACGCGAGCCGCGTGCCCCACGATGGGCAACATACTTGCTCCGCGGCGCGGTGTCAACTACAATCCTGGCGAAGGAGGACGCGAATGACGCGGTCCCGTATCGGCGTTCTGATAGTGCTTGGCGTTCTGGTACACCGGGCCGCCGCGGCGCCGGCGGCGGACCCTGCCCGCGTGGTGCTGCCGGCCCCGCCCGAAGTCCCCGCGGACAAGGCGCTGACGATTGTGGGGCCTGGGCTGCGGACGGCCATCGTGATCGGCGACGCCCAGCCGCCCTACCGCTTCCCCTATTGGGGCGGCCACGCCATCCTGCGGCAGTTCCTCGAACACATCACGAAGCAGCCGGTCCCGATCATCAAGGCGAGCAACTGCGAGGCCGAGAAGGACGCCCTGCCGCGCGACGTGCGGCTCTGGGTCGGCGACCAGCCGCGCGTCCGCGAGGCCATCGGGAAGCAGCTCGACGCGCTCGACGACGACGGCTTCATCATCCGCGCCGCGGGCAAGGACGTCCACGTCGCGGGCAAGCACGACTGGGGCACGCACTTCGCGGCCTACGACCTGCTCGAGCGCTTCGCCGGCTGCCGCTGGTACGCCCCCGGCCCGCGCTTCTGGGAGCCGGCGAAGGACGGGGTTGTCGGCCTGTTCCACATCGTGCCGCGGGCGGCCACGGTGCGAATGCCGGCCGACACGAACATCGTGGAAGAGCCGTCGTACAAGATGCGCTGGATGCGCCTGGTGCCGCGGCACGAGTTCCGCATGCGCCTCCGCGACAAGTTCTCACACAACCTGTGCGTCCTCATTCCGCCCGAGCCGCTGGGCAAGGAGCGCCCCGACTTCTTCCCCGAGGTCCAGGGCAAGCGCTACGTTCCGCCCAAGGGCAGCGAGCACGACTTCCAGCCCTGCACCACCAACCCCGCGGTGGTGGAGCACATGGCCAACGCCATCATCGCCCACTTCGACAAGAACCCGCAGGAGGGCACGTACAGCGTGGGGATGAACGATTCGGGCCGCTACTGCGAGTGCGCGAAGTGCCAGGCCGTCGCCCCCGCGACGCTCACTGACAGGGAGCACCGCATCGCCTACACCTTCTTCGCCTTCTACAACCAGGTGGCCGAGCGCGTGGCAGCGAAACACCCGACGAAACGCCTCGGCTGCCTCGCCTACGCCGTGCTCTCCGAGCTGCCGGCCGGCGCGATCAAGCTCCACCCGGCCATCGTGCCCTACCTCACGCGCGACAGCGCCCAGCTCTTCGACCAACGCGAGGTCGCCGAGTTCCGCGAGAAAGTGACCCGCTGGCACGGCCTGGCCGCTCGCATGGGCATCTACGAATACGTCTACGGCACGGGCTTCGTCATCCCACGCATCTACAACCGCTACCTGCTCAAGAACATCGCCGAGCGCTACGGCGTGGGCGTGGACGGCTTCTACGCTGAGGACTACCCCAATTGGGGGCTCGATGGGCCAAAGTACTGGCTCATCGCCCGCATGCTGTGGAACTGCAAGCTCGACCCCGAGGAACTGAAGCGCGACTACTTCGGGCGGCTCTTCGGCCCTCTGGCCGACGCGATGCGCGCCTACTTCGAGTTGCTGGAAGAGACGTGGTGCACGCAGACTCTCGAAAGCCCGCGCAGCAACTACCGCTGGATGTTCGACCCGAAGCAGCTCGCCATCTTCCCTCCTGGCGTGTGCGACAAGGCGTGGGCCATGCTCGATGAGGCCGAGCGGGCGGCGCAGGGCTACATCGCCGCGACCGATGGCGAGAAGAAGGCGTATTGCCAGCAGGTCGCCGAGCGCGTGGCCTACTTCAAGACCACCTTCGCCCTCACCCGCCTCTTGTCGCAGGCCTACGGGTCGCGGAAGGAGCCGCCCGGCCTGCGGGAGGCCTACGACCGCATCATGGCCCTCCAGCTCGAGGACTTCGGGCCGCTCTCGCCCATCAAGTATGAGGAACTCGTCCGCCGCTATGTCCGATGAGTGTCACCGGGGCCTGACGGGAACGGTGAGGCGCTGATCGACGGCGTGGGTCGGGTCCTTGGCCTCGAACTGGAAGATGTAGTCGCCCGCAACCGTCATCCCGGTCACCTTGCAGGCGGGCTTTTCGGGGGTGTCGAGCTGGGCGTTGGCGCCCGCCGGCTGGCTGACGACGGTCCAGAGAAACGTCAGCGGGTCGCCCTCGAGGTCCCAGGCGTGGGCGCGCAGCATCGTGGCGCCGCCCGCCGCCGTCGGCTCGACGGGGATGCGGTTGTGGAGGTCCACGATCACGGGCGGCTGGTTGGCGGCGTGGACGCGCAGGAAGACCTGGCGGCAGGAGGTCGCCGTGCCGTCGCTGGCGGCGACCTCGAAGACATAGTCGCCGGCGCGGCTGAGGCCCGTCGCCTCGCACTTGGCGGCGGTCGGTGTTGCGAGCTTCGCTTCCGCGCCGGGCGGGTGCGCCTTGACGGACCAAGTGAAGGCGACCTTGTCGCCCTCGGCGTCCGTGGCCTCCGCCGTGAGCATGGTGCGCGCGGCGGGGAGGGTGAGGAAGCTGGGCGCCGCGTCCCAGGCCGTGAGCGTCGGCGGCGTGTTGGCGCCGGCGTGCGGGTAGAGCGTCAGCACGGCATCGGCAGGCACCTGCACATCGAGGCGGCCCGAGGCATCCACGTTCCTCACGCCGAGTTCCTGGTAGGGGCGGTTGCCGACGGCGCGGCACGTGCCGTAGCTCCCCTGGGGCAGGCCGGCGACGGTGGCTGTTGTGGGCTTGGTGCCTTGCGCGGTGTTGAGGAGGACCACGGTGGCCTTGTCGCCGGCCAGGAAGGCGAGGGCGCGCAGCGGCGTGTCGTCGCAGCGGGTCTCGATGCGCACGGCGCCGGGCCGCACGTAGTGCATGACCTGGCGGAACCGCCAGTATTGGCCGTAGCGGATGAGGCTCGTGCCGTCGTGGCGGACGGCCAGGTAGCAGCCGCTGGGCACCTGGTTGCCGTGGCCGCACAGGACGTAGTGCTCCCAGTAGCTCACGCCGCCGTCGGTCAGGTCGTCGTAGAGGTCGTCCACGCGGGTGCCCATGAACTCGGTCTGCGCGGTGGGGAGCTTACGCTCGCGGGCGAAGTCGCGGATCAGCGGCCGCTTCGTGCGGTCGCCATAGAGGTGGTAGCTGAGCATGGCGATGTGCTTCATCACCTCGGGGTCGTCCTTCACGGCCTGGATGTAGCGCCAGGTGACGCCCGAGTTGACGCCCTCGGAGAACTGGATTCGCGTGGGCAGCCCCTCGGCGGCGAGGCGCGGCCCGAGGGCGCGGATCATCCTCGCCACCACCTGCGGGTTGAAGGCGTTGTTGTTCCCTGCCTCGTTGCACACGGACCAGGCGTTGGCCACGATGCCGTGCTTGTTCTTGAGGTGCAGGAGGCAGGCGATGGCGTACTCGGCGTATTCGTCGGGGCTGTTGAGGAGCCATGGGGGCGCGGAGCCGCTGCTGCCGCCGTCGAAGAAGGAGGGGCTGACGTAGAGGTAGTAAGGCTCGCCCCTGGCCTCGACGAGCCTCCGGAAGGGCGCGACCGCGGCGGCGACGCGGCGGTCGAGCGCGGCCGTGGCGAACGCCTCCCAGCGGATGTGGCGGGGGTCCGCATCGTCGTTGTCGAACTCCCAGCGGCGGTGCTCGGCCCGGTTGCCGCTCGGCGGCTCGAGGCGCTGGCCCGTGAGGCCGAGGTCGTTCACCAGGACGTCGAGGATCTGCTCCCGAAGGGCGTCGGAGCCATGCACGTTGGCCGTCCCGCCCCACCCGATGATCGTCTGGTGGCGAACCGTTGGGTCCACGGCCACTGTGGCCCCGGTGGCGGCTGCACAACTGCACAAGAGCGCAAGACCCGGCCCGATGGCACGCATGGCATCTCCTCACTGCCCCCGCGGCTTGGCAGCTTCGGCCGCGGCCTGGTAGAGGCGGCGGGAACGGGCCTGCCAGCCGTGGTGGTACTGCTCCATGCCGTAGATGATCGAGTTGCCGATGAAGAAGGTCGTCTCGTCGAAGTGGTCGGCGAGCACTTTCGTCAGGCGAGTGTTGACTGGTTTGGGGAACTGCACGCGGTCCATCATCTGCTCGATGAAGACGCGGGCCTTGGTCTCCTGGATGCCTTCGAGGAGGGCCTCGAAGCGGGCGCTGGATTCGGCGCCCGCCTCGCCCGGCCAGAGGAGGAAGAGGACGGGGGTGCCGGTGATCCAGCGGACGATTTCGGCGCCGTCGTAGTGGCTGGCGGCCCACTCGTCGGTGCCCACCCACGAGAAGCCGTTCCGCCCCATCGCAAGGGCGCGGTCCACCATCACGCGGTAGGCGAAGGGGTGGGACGTGGTGTGAAGGGCGAACGATGTGCCGCCGACGCGTGGGTTGGCGAGGTGGACGCATGGGCTGCGCCAGCCCTGGTCGTTGCGGAAGTTCCGCCAGCCGCCGTGGTAGCGGATGTCGCTGATGACCTTGTAGAAGCGATCGTCGAGGCAGTACTTGGCGTTGGCCATGATCTCGTGGCCGCAGGCGGTCCAGAAGACGCCTGGCGCCGCGGCGGCGAGGATGTGCTTGAGCTGCGGGTCGGCCTCCAGCTCGAGCGGCGCGCCCCAATAGGTGGCCTTGTCGAGGCCGCGGGCTTTCATGTGGGCGACGAGCGAGCGGGCGAATGCCTCCCACATCGGGCGGTCAACGGGCGCGAGGGCCGACTTGCCCGTCGCCTCGTCCGCCACGCTCACCTGCGGCGGGGCGTTGGGGTTGATCTGGCTTTTCATCCCCTGCATCACGACGAACTGGATGACGCGCGGCGGCCCGCAGTGCTTGACGGCCAGGTCGAGATAGCGGTCCAGGACCGCGTAGTCGAAGGCCAGGCCCACGTCTGCTTTGTGGCCCGCGACTCCGTCGCGGTCCGAATCCGCCGCGGAGCGGCGGGCTACGCGACGCCAGCGGACCATCGAGTCGGAGCGGTTGCCGAACTCGGTGCGGGCAATGACGGGCACGTTGAGCCAGGCGTTGCCGATGCGCGCGAGCTGGCGGAAGCTGGCGTCGAGCAGCTTGAAATGCTCGTCCGACCAGAGCCTCACGCCGTACTGCTTCGCCACGCCGTAGGGGTTCTGGAAGCAGGCGACGAAGGTCTTGAAGTCCCACGGGTCGGGCAGCCGCCAGGGCAGCACCTCGGCCTCGACTGGGAGGCTGGCCGGCTCCATCCCCTTCGCCGTGACCTCGACGCTGCCGCGATAGACGCCGGGTGCCGCGCCGGGCGGTACGCGGAGCGACAGCCAGACGGAGCGAGCGGCGTCGGCCGGCAGAGCGGCGGAGGCGTCGGGGATGAGCTGGTCGAACAGGCACGGGCCGTCGCCCTGCACCTTCGCGTAGGCCGCAAGCTGCGCCGCGTCGGGGAACGATGCGCCCAGGCCACGCTCATCGCCCAGCTTTCTCAGGCTCCACTCCGACACAGGGAATGGGGCCATGTGGGAGACGCGGAGAGCGGAGGCAGGGAGCTTGGCCCCCCCTTCGGCGGCAAGGTCGCTGGCCCGCGCCCGGATGTCCGCCAGCGGCGCCGTGCTGCGGACGACCACTTGGGCGGAGAATGTGCCGTTGCGCGCGGCCACGGACCTCAGCGTGCCCGGTGCTTCGCCCGCGGGCAGGAAGTCGGTGGAGAGCGTGCGATGGTGCATGTCTTCGGCCCACACGGAGAAGGGTGCCAGGAGCGAAAAGGCTCCTGGCACCTTTTCCGAGCGGAGCTCGAGGCCGATGAGCCGCCCGTGGGGCCAGGGGCGCTGGGGCCCGCCCCAGTTCGGCTGTATCGGGTTCGTGAGCACCATCGGGTGGAAGCAACTCGCGCGAATCTCGACGGCGAGCGCGTTCACGCCCTTGCGCAGCGCCGTCGCCGGAATGGCCACGGGGCCGAGCGAGCGCCGGGATAGCTCGGCGCCCTTCGGGCCGTAGGCCTCGGGCGGGTAGTCGTCGCCGGGTGTATCGGGTGCGAGGTCGCCCTTGGGCAGGTGGCCGCGGGCGATCTCGCGGCCGTTGAGGAACACCCGCGCGCCGCCGCTGTAGGCCAACTGGAGGGTGAGAGCCTCAGGCTCGGGCAGGACGAATCGCGTGCGGTAGCAGGCCAGGAGAAGGCGGAGGTCCACGCCCTCGTCGTATTGGCCGAGGCCGATGTCGGAGACGCCTGGGGTAGGGCCGCCCTGGAAGGGGCGGCGCTCGCGCACCCAGGCGCTGTCGTC